>NZ_JARGEF010000189.1:0-16229 GCF_033794725.1 Streptomyces sp. ID05-39B
GCGGCGCGAGATGCGGGCGGCTGCCTCCGAGGCCCGCCACGACAGCGGCCCCGCTCCCGGCACCCGTTGCGTCTCCGGCCTCGGAGGACGCCCCCGCCAGGTCCCCGCCCCGCCCGCCCCCGGCGCCGGAAAGGTCAACCTGGACAAGGGCCGGGTCAGCCTCCAGAAGAACCAGACCGTCTCCCTGGTGAAGGGCGGCAGCCCGCTGCTCTCGCAGGTCAAGATGGGCCTCGGCTGGGAGCCGGCGTACCGCGGCAAGGACATCGACCTGGACGCCTCGGTCATCGCCTACGGCCCGCAGCGCAACCACATCGACAGCTGCTACTTCGGCAAGCTCTCCATCGTCAACGGCGCGATCAAGCACTCCGGCGACAACCTCACCGGTGAGGGCGGCGGCGACGACGAGGTGATCACGGTCGACCTGGGCCGGCTCCCGCAGGAGGTCACGGGCCTGGTCTTCACCGTCAACTCGTTCTCGGGCCAGAAGTTCACCGAGGTCGCCAAGGCCTACTGCCGGCTCCTGGACGCCGCGACCGGGGAGGAGCTGGTCCGCTTCGACCTGACCAGTGCCGAGCCGCAGACCGGCGTGATGATGGCCAAGCTGATCCGCCAGTTCAGCGGCGAGTGGGACATGACGGCCATGGGCGAGTTCGTGAAGGCCCGCACGGTACGGAACATGGTGAAGCCGGCGGCGCAGTCACTCTGACCTCCGGGCCCCCGGCCCCCGACGACGCGCGCGGGCGCCCCTCCGACAGGGGCGCCCACCGCCACCCGTCCGCCACTCACGGCTCACCGCGCGGGGCCGAGCCCCTCCGTCAGCAGGGACACATACCGGCGGATGCTGCGGCCGTCCCCGTTGGCCAGCTCCGCCGCCGTCGACACCCCGTGCGCCAACCGCAGCACCTCGACGGGCTCGATGTCCGCCCGCAGGGTCCCCTCCCGCTGCGCCGCCTCCACCAGCCGGGCCGCCGCGCCCTGCACGGTCGTACCGCAGGCGGTGACCGCGGCGAGGCTGCCGTCGGTGACGGCGGATCCCATCAGCGCCTTCATGCCGCGCACCTGGATGGTGCCGACGCACAGTTCGTTCAGCCACTCCACCAGCGCCTCACCCGGCGGCAGCCGCGCGGCGAGTTCGTCGGCGCGCACGGCGAACGCCTCTATCCGGTCGACGTACGCCGCCTCCAGCAACGCCTGGCGGGTGGGGAAGTGCCGGTACAGGGTGCCGGAGCCGACCCCCGCCCGCTTGGCTATGTCGTCGAGGGACGCGCCCTCCCCGTGCTCGGCGAAGGCCTCCGCCGCCGCCTTCAGCAACCGCTCGTAGTTGCGGCGAGCGTCCGCACGCATGGGCTTGACCCGCGTCATACCGTGACTCCTCGCGCACCGGGGCTCTCTGTGTACTTTACCGAGGCCGCACAGGAGCCGACCGCGCCGAGGCGGTGAGCCGGTCGGTCAGACCTCAGAACAGCGCGCTGTACGCGTTGAGCGCGGGCTGCCCGCCCAGGTGGGCGTAGAGCACGGCGGAGTCGCGGCCGATCTCGCCGCGCGCGACCAGGTCGACGAGTCCGGCCATCGACTTGCCCTCGTAGACGGGGTCGGTGACCATGCCCTCGGTCCGGGCGGCCAGCCGCATCGCCTCCAGGGTGGCCTCGTCGGGGACGCCGTAGACACCGGCGTGGTACCGCTCGTCCAGCTCGACGTCCGACTCGGTCAACTCGCGCGCGACGCCGATGAGCTGCCCGGTGCGCTGGGCGATGCGGGCGATCTGTGTCCGGGTCTCGGCGGGCTTGGCCGAGGCGTCGACGCCGATGACGCGCCGGGGCCGTCCGCCCGCCTCCTCCAGCGCCGCGAACCCGGCGACCATGCCGGCCTGCGTCGACCCGGTCACCGAGCACACGACCACGGTGTCGAAGAAGACGCCCAGCTCCCGCTCCTGCTCGGCGACCTCGTAAGCCCAGCCGGCGAAGCCCAGCCCGCCGAGCGGATGATCGGAGGCCCCGGCCGGGATGGCGTACGGCTTGCCGCCGGACTCCTCGACCTCGCGCAGCGCCAGCTCCCAGCTCTCCTTGAAGCCGATGCCGAACCCGGCCCGCACCAGCCGGACGTCCGCGCCCGCGAGCCGGCTGATCAGGATGTTGCCGACCTTGTCGTACACGGAGTCGGGCCACTCCACCCAACTCTCCTGCACCAGCACGCACTTGAGCCCGGCGCGGGCCGCACACGCGGCCACCTGCCGGGTGTGGTTGGACTGCACCCCGCCGATCGACACGAGGGTGTCGCAGCCCTGGGCGAGGGCGTCGGCGATGAGGTACTCCAGCTTGCGCGTCTTGTTCCCGCCGTACGCGACACCGGAGTTGCAGTCCTCGCGCTTCGCCCAGAGCGAGGCACCGCCGAGGTGCGTGGTCAGCCGCTCCAGCGGGTGCACGGGCGAGGGGCCGAAGAGGAGGGGATAACGGTCGTACGAGGAAAGGGACATGGATCCTCCCAGGATCAGTCGCCGTCGGCGAGGCCTTCGAGCCCTCGCCAGATCTCCGCCGTGACGTGGACCGCCTCGTCCACGTCACCGGCCGCGCAGGCCTCGATGAGCTGCTCGTGCAGCCCGGCCGAACGGCAGTTGCCGCCCTCGCCGAAGCGCCGTCGCTCCAGCCGGCGGATGAGCGGGGTGTAGCGGGCGATGGTGGCGGCGGCCGCACGGTTGCCGCTGACGCGTACGAGCACATCGTGCAGTGCGTCGTCGGCGCGCAGGGCGGTGTCCACGTCACCCGCGTGAACAGCGACCGCGAACCGCTCGTTGGCCGAGCGCATCATCTCGACGTCCGCGGCGAACAGCCGGGGCACGGCGACCCGCGCGGCCAGCTCGTGCATGGCCCCGACGACGGCCGCCGCGTCCCGCACATCGGAGGCCACCACCCGGGTCACCCGCGTATAGCTCTGCGGCTTGCTCTCCAGCAGCCCTTCGTCGACGAGCCGCGAGAAGGCCTCACGCACGGGCGCCCGTGACAGCCCGAGCCGCTCGGCGAGATCGGCATCACGGACCACCGCGCCCGGTTCGATGTCTCCGGCCACGATGGCGTCCCTGATCGCTTCGTACGCCCGGTCCCTGAGCAGGGTGCGGGGCACAGGCCCTATGGCGTCCACAACTGAAATGTTAGATGTCAATCCCGGTCGCGCACAAGGCCGTGGCCCGCACCGAAGTGCGGGCCACTCCCCCTACCACTGCTCAGGCCGCCCAAGGCCAGTCGGCGTCTCGGGCCCCCTCAAGAAGCGGAACCATCCGGAACGCCGCGTCCGAGAGCCCGCCGAACGTGTGCCTGTTCCCCTTCCCGGACGGGCCATGGCCCGCCTGGTATCCGGCGAGGTTCCAGGTGTACACCGGGACCTGTGCCGGAACCTGCTCGGTCGGGTCGCCGTAGTGGCTGTACGTGGCCTGCTCGTCCGTGACGATCAGTACGCGGTCGTGCTTCTCGTAGTGCTTGCGCACGGCCTCGGTGGTGTTGGTGCCGCCGAGGTCGCCGAAGCGGTCGAGCACCTTCAGTACGGACTCGCCCTTGCGGAACCGCACCCGGTTGCTGCTCGTACCGAACTCGACGAGATCCGCGTCCGCCGCCCGCAGCGCGAGCGCCGTCCCGAAGATCGCCGCGGCGTCCGCCCTGTTGAGTTCCGAGCGGTCGGAAAGGCGCGAGTAGAACATCGAGCCCGAGCGGTCGACGAGCACCAGCGTGCGGCCCGGCAGCGCGGGCACGTTGGCCAGCGAGTGACCGAGTGCCTGCTCCAGCGGGTACGACCAGCGCAGCGACGGCGCGTGCTGGTACGCGGCGAGGTAGCGGAACGGGAACTGCCGCGAGCGCGCCACCTCCGCCGGGTCGCTGATCTTGGCGGCGACCTGGGCCGCGACCTCGTCCGATACGCCCGCCTCGTCGAAGTTCCGCAGGTTGCGGACGAGCGCCATCGCGCCCATGGACGGAATCACCGACTCCCAGGCAGCCTTGTCCATCGGGCCCTGGAGCCAGCCGGCCAGCGCCTCCCAGGTGATGCCGGCGTCCGCGAGACGCCGTGCGCCACCCGCACCGGTCACGACCTTGCGCCGCTTGGCGGGCCGCAGTGCCATCAGGTCACGGTGGGCCGCCAGCACGGGCAGCGACTTGGGCACCACTGCCGTCTCCGGATGGTGCCGGCGGTCGAGGGCGTACTGGAACAGGTCGCCCTGCCACGGCTTCTGAGGGTCCGGCGCGGCGTGCACCAGGTTGAGGATGTCACCGAAGCGGTAGCCCTTGGACGCCGTGTCGTACTTCAGGAGCGACTTGGCGCTGTAGAGGCGGCGTACGGCGTCGGCGATGCCACGCTTGACGGGCTTCGGGACGGCTCGGCCGTACCGCGAAGTCCAGTAGGCGAGCAGCTCGCCGGGCTCGTCGGGGCGGCGCAGCACGGAGTCGACGACCTGCCGGTTGGACGGGCCGTCCGTCGCACGAGCGTCGAGGCGCGCCTTCACGTACTCGGCGGCGCCCACGATCGAGGCCGTACGCAGGTTGCCCTCGCCGCGCAGCCAGCCGAGCAGGCCCGCGGTCCACTCCGGGTCCTCGACGGCGAGCCGGCGCACGAGCGCGGCGAACCGGTCGTCGCGGGCCTCGCCGGTCTCGTAAAAGGTCTGCTGCGCAACGAAGTTGGCGATCGACAGGAGAAAGAGCTCGGAGCGTGCGTCACGCTCCTGGCCCCGGCCGCCCTGGTGGGTACTCAGAACGCGCCCGGTCGACGTCACTCGTGAAATGGGCTGCGCCCTGGTGGACTTGGTGTTGAAACGCGCCATGGCGAATTCCCCCGAATTCATTGATTTCAAAGGGGGAGGCGCAGCAAAAGGAGCGTGCCCGAGGTCAGGAGTCGGCGACGGAACAGTCAGATGCTCTGCCAATTGAGCTACCTCGACCTAAGCCGATTGACGGGACTCGAACCCGCAACCCTCTGATCCAGAGAAGTAACCGTTGCCTGCGCACCGGGCACACACCATATGCTGCGCCTCCCGAGATCAAGTCGGCGGCGGCGTGGATTCTTTGGAAGAGAAGTAGCCGCAGCCTGCGCACCGGGAGGTGCGTGACATGCATGAATGAAATTGTGGTGTCCAGAGTTCAAGGCCGGCGGAACCGACGTAGGTGCTCTAACCCCTGAGCTACACCGGCGCGTTGTACCGGTGGCGGGACTCGAACCCGCGACCGCCCCATTATCAGTGGAAGTAGGTCCTGCCTTCGCACCTGGACATGCATCACTGTAGGAGGCGTACCGCGGGCCGGGCGAATGAATTAATCAGCCGCGCTTCTGCCGCTTCCAGGGTCGGCGATGGCAAGCAGGATGCCCGGCTTCTGGATGTTGTCGTACAGGGTCTTTCCGTCCGGGGAGAAGGTGACACCGCAGAACTCGCTGTCTGCGTGCCCCTCCCAGCAGTTCTTCCACGCCTGGAGGTACCTCTCGAGTACCGCTTGCGCGGCCTGGGCCGGGAGGACGGCCAGGAAGTCGATGTCCTGGCGGGCCTGCCGGATCGCGGCGTCGGCGTGTCCGAGAGTCCGCCTTTCCTTCGGCATCATCCGCCACCACGCGTGGAGAAGTTTCCGCATCGCACGGGCCGCGTGCGCCCGGTCATCCGCCGCGCGAACCCCGGCAGGAGACAGCGCGAGCCGGGCTCGTGCCCGAACTGCCGCTTGACCAGGGCGCCTTGACTCAAGGACGAGACCATAGCGTTGGTCTCTGTCACCTCGCTGGAGCCCTGATCCCCATGTCGGAACCGGTCGCGCTATTGTCCCCAACCTGCACGTTCACTTGGTTTTCGTCACCAAGTACAGGCCCAAGGCATTCACCGAAGCCATGCTGAGCCGCGCAGAAGGCCCCCTCGCCCCCTGAAACCGGCTGAACACCGGCTGAACACCGGGCGGCGCCCGGTCAGGCGCCCGGGAAACCACCGGCCCGCGTCAACGCCAGGGACTCCAGGAGCCGCGCGGCGCCCGGCTCACCCGCCCCGCTGCGAGCGCGCCTTGAAGGCCGCCTTGCGGGCCTCCTTGGCGATCCGCTTGTCCGGGTGCAGGCGTCCCATGGCGTCCAGGACGTCCGCGGTGGCCGGGTGTCCGACCCGCCAGGCCGCCGCGAAGAAGCCGCTGTGCTGCTGCGCGAGCCCTTCGAGGAGTGCCTGGAGTTCCTCGGAGTTGCCCTCGGCTGCCAGTTGGGCGGCGAGGGTGTCGATGGTGAGCCAGTAGACGAGGTCCTCGGAGGGCGGCGGCACGTCGGCGGCGCCCAGCTCGCTCAGCCAGACGCGCGCGAGCCCGCCGAGTTCGGGGTCGTCGAGGACGTCCCGTACGGCGGGTTCGGCCTGCGCGCCGACGAGGGACAGGGCCTGCTGGCAGCGCAGCCGGCGCAGCGGCGCGCCCTCGTCCGAGCCGTGGGCGGCGGCGAGCAGTTCGCGGGCGGCGGCGAGGGGTTCGCGCCGGTCCAGCCACTGTTCGGTCTCGGCGCGGGCGGCGAGCGGTCCGTAGCCGGAGCTGCCGTCGAGGAGTGCGTCGGCGCCCTTGTCGGCGAGGTCGCCGACGGCGGGCGCGCCGAAGCCGGCCTCCAGGAGGCGGGAGCGGAGCCCGTAGAGGCCGAGGGGGGTGAGGCGGACCATGCCGTAGCGGGAGACGTCGGTGTCGTCGAGGGGGGCGGCGGGCTCCTCCTCGGGGTCGCCCATGAGGGCCTCGTCGACGGGCTGGTAGGCGACCAGGCCGATCGGCTCCAGGAGCCGGAACTGGTCGTCGAGGCGCATCATCGCGTCGGAGATCTGCTCCAGCATGTCGTTGGTGGGTTCGCCCAGGTCGCCGGGGACGATCATGGAGGCGGCGAGGGCGGGCAGCGGGACGGGGCCGTCGCCGGGGCCGTCCTCGGTGACGGTGAGCAGGTAGAGGTTGCCGAGCACGCCGTCGAGGAAGGCCGCCTCGCCCTCGGGGTCCCAGTCCAGCCGGGAGAAGTCGATCTCGCCGCCCTCGTCCATGGCGTCGACCAGGTCGTCGAGGTCGGGCACGGTCGCGTCGGCGAGGACGGTCTCCAGGGCGGCGAGCCAGACCGCGAGGACGTCGTGCGGGGAGCCGCCGGTGAGCAGGGGCAGGTCCTCGCCCGCGGCGACGGTGCCTGCCTCCTCGTCGGTGACCTCGACCAGCCCGGCGTCCACGGCGACCCGCCAGGCCTCGCTCGCGTGGGCGGCGGCGTCGTCACCGGTGAGTTCGAGCAGTTCGGCGGCGGCCGGCAGTTGCTCCTCGACGAGCCCGCCACCTGCGTCGACGCGGGTGTCGGGTCCGGCCCAGCGGGCGAGGCGCGCGGCGCGGGAGAGCAACGGCGTGGACAGCGCGTCGCGCGCCAGCTCCGCTTCGGGACGCAGCCGCACCGGCGGCAGGGGGGAGCTGTCTGACATCGGCTGTTCTCCTCGGACGCGTGGTGCCACTCAGGTGCTCAGCCGCTCAGCCTAGACGGGTTTGGACCCATGCCGCCCGGTTCATCTCCCGGTCAGGTCTCGTACATGGCTGAAACCTTGACAACTGGGCCGGGCAGGCAGGAGATTGACGCGCGTAGAAGTTGGGGGGACAGGTGTTCACTGGTTTCTACGCGCGTCATCCGCGCCCCACGTCTCACCCTCGTCCCGGCGCTCATGTACGTCCCCGGAGGGAACCCCTTGCCTAGCAGGTCTTCCACGCGCCTCGCCGCGCTCACCGTCGCCGCCGTCTGCTCGGCCGCGTCGGCCGTCGTCGTCGCCTCGCCCGCGCACGCGGACTCGGTGCGCATCCACGACATCCAGGGCACCACCCGCATCTCCCCGTACGCCGGCAAGCAGGTCGCCGACGTGACCGGAATCGTCACCGGCGTGCGCGGCTACGGCTCGTCCAGAGGCTTCTGGATCCAGGATCCGAACCCGGACGCCGACCCGGCCACCAGCGAGGGCGTCTTCGTCTTCACCAGCTCGTCCCCGAAGGTCGCCGTGGGTGACGCCGTCACCGTCTCCGGCACGATCTCGGAGTTCGTCCCGGGCGGCACCTCGTCCGGCAACCAGGCCGTGACGGAGATAGTCCGCCCGACGGTGACCGTGGTCTCCAGCGGCAACGCGGTCCCGGCCGCGACGGTCGTCGACGCCAGGTCGGTGCCGGCGGCCTACGCCCCGGCCGGCGACCCCGCCGCGAACAACTCGGTCAACGCCCTCACCCTGCGGCCCGGCACCTACGCCCTGGACCACTACGAGTCCCTGGAGGGCATGAACGTCCAGGTCTCCGACGTCCGCGTGGTCGGCGCCACCGACCCGTTCACCGAGCTGTGGGTCACGGTGAAGCCGTGGGAGAACCGCAACCGCCGCGGCGGCACGGTCTACGGCTCCTACGACGCCCAGAACACCGGCCGGCTCCAGATCCAGTCGCTCGGCGCGGTCGCCGACTTCCCGGCCGCGAACGTCGGCGACAAGCTGACCGGCACCACGGCGGGCCCGCTGGACTACAACCAGTTCGGCGGTTACACCCTCGTCGCCAACCAGATCGGCACGCTCAAGAGCGCCGGTGTGAAGCGGGAGACGACGGAGAAGCAGAAGAACGGCGAGCTGGCGGTCGCCACGTACAACGTCGAGAACCTCGACCCGTCCGACGCCACCTTCGACGCCCACGCCGCCGCGATCGTGCACAACCTGCAGTCGCCCGACGTCGTGTCCCTGGAGGAGATCCAGGACAACAACGGCGCGACGAACGACGGCACGGTCGCCGCCGACCTGACGGTGACCAAGCTCATCGACGCGATCGTCGCGGCGGGCGGTCCCCGCTACGACTGGCGCTCGATCGACCCGGCGAACAACGTCGACGGCGGTGAGCCGGGCGGAAACATCCGCCAGGCGTTCCTGTTCAACCCGCAGCGCGTCTCCTTCACCGACCGCGCGGGCGGCGACGCCACGACCGCGGCCGACGTCACCAAGGTCCGCGGCAAGGCGGCCCTGACGGTCTCCCCCGGCCGGATCGACCCGGCGAACGAGGCCTGGAAGTCCAGCCGCAAGCCGCTGGTCGGCGAGTTCGCCTTCCGTGGCCGCACGGTCTTCGTGATCGCCAACCACTTCAACTCCAAGGGCGGCGACCAGGGGCTGACCGCGCAGTACCAGCCGGTCGCGCGCAGCTCGGAGACCCAGCGCCACCAGCAGGCGACGCTGGTCAACGCCTTCGTCAAGGACATCCTCGACACCCAGAAGAACGCGGCCGTCATCGCCCTCGGCGACATCAACGACTTCGAGTTCTCCGGGACCACGAAGGCCCTGGAGGGTCACGGCGAGCTGTGGTCCGCGATCAAGTCGCTGCCCAGGAGCGAGCGTTACTCGTACGTCTACCAGGGCAACAGCCAGGTCCTCGACCAGATCCTGGTCAGCCCGTCGATCCGGCGCGGCTGCGACCTCGAGTACGACAGCGTGCACGTCAACTCGGAGTTCAACGACCAGATCAGCGACCACGACCCGCAGGTGCTGCGCTTCAAGCCGTAGCCGTAGCCGTAGCCACACGGTCGTGGGTCAGGGCCGGCTGAACACCCCGTTCAGCCAGCCCTGCCAGGCCAGTTCGTCGGCCTTGGCATCGGCGTCCGCGGCGAAGTCGTGGACGCTGATGCCGACCGGCGCGCCCCAGTGGTTGCGCCCGAAGAAGCGGATGAGAGCCTCGTCCGTGCGCAGCCCGATGAAGTAGGGGTTGCGGAAGTCCAGTACGGCGTCGACGAGTTGCCCCTCGGGTCCGTGGACCCGCAGCCGCTCGCCTGCGGCGGCGCCTTCGGCCAGGCCGAGCGCACCGGCCACGGCGGCGAACGCGTCGGGGGCCTGGGAAGCCTCCGGTCCGTCGAAGGTCGTGAAGGCCACCGGCCGGGGTGCGAAGTGCGTGAGGTACTCGCGCAGGGTGTGCAGATAGAAGTCGGTGTGCTTGTTCGCGCCGTCGTACTGGTTGTCCCAGTCGTCGGTGAGGATGCCGCTGTGCACGTACCGCACCCAGGCGCGCCGGCCGCCGTCCCTCGGCTCGATGACGTGTTCCAGCTGGTTGACGCTCTGGACCGGCATCCCGACGTCCTCACTGCGGATGGTGAGGTGGTGCGGCGGGTCCCAGGCGGTGACCGTGGAGCCGAAGGCCGCCGCGCCGCCGATCCGGGGCTCGGGCGGGTCCATCGGCCACAGGTATCCGCCGGTTCCGTGGGTGACCGCCTCCCAGACCTGCTCCGGGGTGGCGTCGACCTCGAACTCGCGGACGATCTCGAATTCCCTGTCCTGCGACATGGCGGGCTCCTACTTCTCCGGTTCCGGGGCGGTCTCGGGCTGTGTCGTGACCTCGGGGTGTGTCGTGACCTCGGGGTGTGTCGTGACCTTGGGGTGCACGGCGACGACGATCCGGTGGTCGCGGCCGTTCTCGGCGTCGGGGGCGTCGTACTTGCGCACGAGCGCGGCGACACCCGCCGTCAGTTCCTGGACGAACGCCGCCCGGTCGGCGGCGGAGGCGAACCGGACCTCGCCGTCCAGCGCGTACGTCGCCAGCCGCCGGTCGGCCTTCGCGGCGCCGGTGATCAGCGAGCCGACGTCGCGCACCAGGCGGGCGCCGAGCGCGAGCAGCCAGCGCGCGGAGAGCTGGTCCCGGAAGCGGTCCGGGTCCGGCTGCACGCCGGCCAGGGCGAGCGGCGAGATCACGTACGAGGCGGCGGTGGCGCGCATCAGCCGCTCGGTGACGTTTCCCTTACGGCGCTCGCCGGCCAGCTCGACCAGGCCGTGCCGCTCCAGCGCCTTCAGGTGGTAGTTCACCTTCTGCCGCGGCAGCCCGACCTTGCCCGCGAGCATCGCGGCCGACGCCGGTCCGGCCGCCAGCTCCGCCAGCAGCCGGGCCCGTATGGGGTCCAGGGAGGCGGCCGCGGCCGCGGGGTCCTCGATCACGGTGACGTCCAGCATGCGTCCACCCTCTCACCGAACACTTTTTTTGTCCAGACGGATTGAGTGTTCGGTGAGGGGCGCCGGCTGGGGTCGGCCGTCCGGACACGCGAAGGACCCGGCACCCGCAGTGGGGGTGCCGGGTCCGGCTCGGCCCGTCTCTCGGCTGTCGCCTAGCAGCGTGAGGCCCGGCGGCGGCCGAGCACTCCGGCGGCCACGACGACCGCGCCCGCGGCGGCCACGATCACCACCGGCCGCGGGTGCCGCATCGCGAACCCGACCGGTGCGCGCAGTGGCGCGGGGACACTGCGCTCCGCGCGGGACGCCTTGTCCTGCACGCCCGTCGCGACGTGGGCGCCCCCGTCCTGGAGCCCATGCCGGGTGTCCTCCATCCGGCTCCGGGACGTGTGCTTGGCGTGGGCGGCCTTCTCCTGGACCGTGTGGCCCGCGTGGGCCGCCTTCTCCTGGACCGCGTGCCCGGCGTGCGTGGTCTTCTCCTGGACCGTGTGCCCGGCGCCCTTCGCCTTCTCCTGGACCGTGTGGCCCGCCTGGGCCGCCGTGCTGCGGAGCTGGACCGACATCGCTCCGGCCCGGTCCTTGAGGTCGGCCGCGCGCGCCTTGGCCCGGCCGCGGAGGTCCGTCTTCGCCGCCAGTTCCTCGACCGTGCTGCCGAGCTGGCTCCTGGTCTGTGCTATCTGCTTGCGCAGCTCCGCGGCGCCGTCCGCGGCTGACCTGTCCGTCATCGGTGCGCCCTTTCCCTGATCTCCTCGACGTCGGCCTTGACGCTGCCCAGAGTCACCTCGGGGGTGGGGGGCGTGGCCTGCCGCAACTGACTGCGGCCGGTCGCACCCAGCACGGCGGCGATCACGAACAGCACCGCCGTCACGATGAGCGCCGCGGCCCAGACCGGCAGCACCAGCGAGAGGGCGGCGACGCCCGTGCCCGCGAGGGCCAGCAGGCCGGCGTACGCGAACGCGCCCGCGGCACCCAGCATGCCGCCGCCGCGGCCGGCGCGGCGCCCCTTCTCGGCCAGCTCCTCCTTGGCGAGGGCCATCTCCTGCCGGACGAGTCGCGAGAGCTGTTCGCTCGCCTGGCCGACGAGTTCTCCGACCGTACGGTGCCCGTCATGGACGGGCCGGGTCTCCATGGTCCCTGTCACGTGTTCCGCCTCCTCTCGGCTCCGGGCACCCGGGTACCCGCGCGGCCGACGACTACCCGTGCCGTGCGGCGGGGGACTCCGGCTACGTCGCAGCAGCCCTTATCCGTATCTCGTAGAAGATTTAAGTGGAGCTTCACGATCGTGGTGCCGAGACTGCTTCCATGACGAACGCACCCTCCCCCGCCCCGCCCTTCGGCCGCGCGCTCTGCGCGATGATCACGCCCTTCACCGCATCCGGCGCGCTCGACCTCGACGGCGCGGGGCGGCTCGCCGCCCATCTGGTGGCCGAGGGCTGCGACGGTCTCGTGCTGTCCGGCACCACCGGCGAGTCGCCGACCACCACGGACGCCGAGAAGGCGGAGCTGGTGCGGGCCGTGCGGTCGGCGGTCGGGGAGCGGGTGCCGCTGGTGGCGGGCGTGGGCACCGCCGACACCCGGCACACCGTCGAACTCGCCCTCGCCGCCGAGAAGGCGGGCGCCGACGGGGTGCTGGTGGTCAGTCCGTACTACAGCCGGCCCCCGCAGGACGCGATCGAGGCGCACTTCCGCCGGATCGCGGACTCCACCGGCCTGCCGATCGCGCTCTACGACATCCCGGGCCGCACCGGCACCCGTATCGAACCCGACACCCTGATCCGTCTCGCCGAACACCCCCGGATCGTGGCGGTGAAGGACTGCTCCTACGACTTCCTCGCCGCCCAGAAGGTCATTTCCCGCACCGACTTGGCGTACTACGCGGGCTGCGACGAACACAACCTCGCGCTGTACGCGGTGGGCGGCGCGGGATATGTGAGCACGGTCGCGAACGTCGTCCCCGCTCAACTCCGCGCGGTCCTGGACCTGTTCGACATGGGCGACACGACGAAGGCGGCCCGCCTCCAGCAACGCGCCACGCCCCTCATCGAGTTGACGATGTCGGCGGGCCTGCCCGGCGCGGTCACCGTGAAGGCCCTCCTCGACGGACTGGGCCTGCCCGCGGGCCCGGTCCGCGCACCGCTGCTGCCCGCCGGCCGGGGGACGGCCGACGGGCTGCGGGCGGCCCACGAGGAGCTGACGGCCGGCTGATCAGCGCTCGGCGAAGACGGGCTCCCACGGCTCCTGGCCGGTCTCCGGAAGCTCGCGGACTCCGCTCAGCGGCACGACCTTGTCGCTGCCGATCGTGACCAGCACCAGCCGGTCGTTGTACGTCTCGTCCTTACCCGTGGTCCGCTCCCAGGCGATGAGCCGCTGGTCGTCGGCCCAGGCGAGCAGTTCGGCGCCGCGGACCCTGGTGATCTCCTTGCCGGTGAGGGGATCCTTGATCAGGGAGTAGGACCGGCCTGGCAGGGTCCCGGCCTCCGGGGCGGTGGCGGGCGGGTACTCCTCGGCCAGGCCGAGGGCGGCCAGCCTGCCGTTCGGGGACAGCCGCGCGGGCACGTCCCAGCGCAGGTGCCTCTCGTTCGCGGGCGCGGCGGTCTCCTTGCCCGACAGGTCGTAGAACTTGGGCCGGACGAGGGTGACGAGACCTCCGCCGGCCGCGAACAGGTGCTTGTCGTCACGAGTGAAGGCGAAGTCGGCGCGGCCACCCGCGGAGGAACCCGGGACCCGGTGCCAGACATCCCCGCCCCTCCCGGCCAGGTCCAGGAGGAGGAACCCGGTCCGGCTCACCCTGTGCACGGACGTCCACCCGCCCTCGCTCTCCTCGGCGTTCCTGGGCTTCTCGAGCGGCTCGGGATGCTCGGAGTACGTCGTCGCGACCAGCTTGTTCCCGTCGTTCGAGAACGCCAGCCCGGCGACCCCCTGTACGAGGGGGATCCACCGCTCGACCTCCCCCGTCGCAAGGTCGAGCAGCCCGATCCGGGCGGCGGGCAGGGTCCGCTCGAGCACGGCGGCGGTCTTCAGACCCGGTGCCACGGCGACGAAGGACCACCGGGTGTCCTTCTTGTACGTGCCGGTGCCGGGATCGAGCAGCCAGTAGGTCCGCTCGATGGTCGCCTCCTTCTTGTTCCTCGGCACGAGCGCCGTCGTGTAGTACGCGGCGAGCGCCGACCGTCCGGCCGCGATCAGATCGTTCGGCGGCGACTGGTCGGGGTGGGCGCTGACCCCGCCCCCCTGCGTGACACTCGCCGGGCGTACGTCGTCGCGTCCCTCGTTCAGCATCGGCACCGCCACCGAGACGGCCACCACGGCCGCGGTGGCGGCGGCGACGGACACGAGCCGGTGGGTACGGCGGCGCCGGCGGACGGCCAGCACCCGGTCGGTGAACCCCGGGCCCGCCGAAGCCTCTTCGCCGGCCAGCTCCCGCAGGGAGTCACGCACGAGTTCCTCGACGTTCACGGACGTACCTCCACGGGTGTGCAGTCATGAGCCGACGGCTGCCGGGCGTCCTCGCCACCGCTCAGGGCGGCCAGCTCGGGCGCGAGGGTGCGCAGCCGGGCGAGCGAGCGGTGGGTGGTGGAACGTACGGTGCCGACGGAGCAGCCCAGGATGCGGGCGACCTCGGCCTCGGGCAGGTCCTCGAAGTAGCGCAGCACGAGCACGGTGCGCTGCCGGGCGGTGAGCCGGGCGAGCGCGCCGCGCATCACGAGCCGCAGCTCGGCGGCGGACGAGGCGTCCGCGTCCGACCGCCCCTCCGGCGGCTCGGCGACACTCAGCTCACGTCTGGGCCACTTCAGCCGCCAGCGGCTGATCTGCTGCCGGTAGAGGATCTGCCGTACGTACGCCTCGGGTTCGTCGATGCGGTGCCAGCGGCCGGCCGCCTTGATCAGCGCGTTCTGCAGCAGGTCCTCGGCGGTGTGCCGGTCCCCGCCGCTGAGCAGCACGGCCGTCTTCAGCAGCGCGGACGACCGGTGCTCCACGAACTCTCGGAAGCTGTCGTGCGCTTCGGCATCCATCGTCACCTTCTCTTCCCCCGGGCGGACCCTTTGGCCAGCCCCTGTGCCCCTTGTGACGCGCGGGACCGCACCCCGCTATGTCTGCGCGCACGGGAAAAATCCACCGACCCTGACGCAGTTCGCGACGACGCCGCAGACATGAGCAAGCGCCCTCCCGCACTCGGCGGAAGGGCGCTCACCATGACGCCGGATGTCAGTTGTGGCTGTGCAGGATCTCGTTCAGCCCGCCCCACACCGCGTTGTTCGGCCGAGCCTCGACCGTGCCGGTGACCGAGTTGCGGCGGAACAGGATGTTGGAGGCGCCGGAGAGCTCGCGGGCCTTGACGATCTGGCCGTCGGGCATGGTGACGCGGGTGCCGGCGGTGACGTAGAGACCGGCCTCGACGACGCACTCGTCGCCCAGCGCGATACCGACGCCCGCCTCGGCGCCGATCAGGCAGCGCTCGCCGATGGCGATGATCACGTTGCCGCCGCCGGAGAGCGTGCCCATCGTGGAGGCGCCGCCGCCGATGTCCGAACCGTCGCCCACGACGACGCCCGCGGAGATACGGCCCTCGACCATCGACGTGCCGAGGGTGCCGGCGTTGAAGTTCACGAAGCCCTCGTGCATGACCGTCGTGCCCTCGGCCAGGTGCGCGCCCAGGCGGACCCGGTCCGCGTCGGCGATGCGGACGCCCTTGGGGGCGACGTAGTCCGTCATGCGCGGGAACTTGTCGACCGACGTCACCTGGAGGTGCAGGCCCTCGGCGCGGGCGTTCAGCCGGACCTTCTCGATGTCGTCCACGGCTACCGGGCCCAGCGACGTCCACGCGACGTTGGCGAGCAGTCCGAACATGCCCTCCAGGCTCTGGCCGTGCGGCTTGACCAGGCGGTGGGAGAGCAGGTGCAGGCGCAGGTAGGTGTCGTGCGTGTCGATCGGCTTGTCGTCGAGGGAGCTGATGACCGTGCGGACCGCGACGACTTCCACGCCTCGGCGGGCGTCCGGGCCGATCGCCTTGGCCGCTCCCTCACCGAGCAGCTCCACGGCCTTCTCGGGTGACAGCCGCTCGGTGCCGGACGGGCCGGGCTCGTCGGTGAGCCGGGGGGCGGGGAACCAGGTGTCGAGAACGGTGCCGTCGGCGGCGAGGGTGGCGAGGCCGGCGGCCGCGGCGCCGGTGGTGCGAGTCGTGTCGGTCATGAGGGAAACCTAACCGGCGGGGGCGGATGGAGGCCAACCCGCGGGGCGGTGTCTCAGGTGGCGGGCGAGGTCGGGCGCGGGCTGGCGCGCCGGATGGGGCGGGCTGGCG
>NZ_JARGEF010000018.1:0-59793 GCF_033794725.1 Streptomyces sp. ID05-39B
TCCCTCCCCCCGACCGCGCCCCCCTCGCCGCCGTCTCGCCTGTACGCGCACCCGCCCTGCGCCCGCCCACCTCCCGCCCCGTCCACGGCACCCGCGCCGCCCCGCCCGGCGCCGACGCCGGCCGGGGGGGCGCCACCTACGACGTCCCCCGCGCGGGCGGTGCCGGGCAGGTGCCGTCGACGGTCCAGGCGGAGTCCGTGCCGAGGGCGTCGGCCGGTACGGCGAGGTCGGCGGCCGGGGCGTCGAGGTCGGCGGCCGGGGCGTCGAGGTCGGCGGCCGGGGCGATGCGGGCGGTGCCCCGGTAGGAGGGGCCGGTCAGCTCGTCGCCGCCGGGTTCCAGGGTGAGTTCGAGCGTGCCGTCCTCGAAGGCGTCCGAGACGGCCTCGATGGCCTGGGGGGCGGGCGCGCCGAGGGGGTCGCAGGTGACGGTGACGGTGAGGCTGCTTCCCGGGGCGGCCGTGGCCGGGCTGACCTCCACCGCCGGGTCCGCGGACGCGGCCGGGGCGACGCCGGCCAGCACGGCACCGGCCAGGGCGGCGACGGACAGGACACGGGCGGTGCGGCGCATGGGACGGCTCCTTCGGCCGACGACTGCGGGGCACATGTCCGTGCCCCACGGCCATCACAGCCCGCTCCGCCCGCCGGCGCGCGTGGCCACGGTCCATTGGCGCGACGGCCGCAGCCGTTCGGGTGACCCGCTCGCCGGGGCGACGGAAACGAACGACAGCGGTTACGCCGCGTTTCCCTACTCCGCGCTTCCTCACGCAGCGTCTCGGGAACCGGTTGCGGGAACCGGTTGCGGCAACCGTTGCGGCAACCCGTCCTCGCTGGTTTTCGGCGGTCTCGCGGGGTCACTCGGGACGGGGCACACACGCGCACGCCCTTGTTCCCGTGCCCCGACGCCCAGGGAGGGCCCGCCATGAGCACCAAGGTCTCCGACCATGTCCTGCGACGGCTGCGCGAGTGGGGTGTGGAGCAGGTCTTCGGCTATCCCGGCGACGGCATCAACGGGCTCCTCGCCGCCTGGGGCCGGGCCGAGGACCAGCCGCGTTTCGTGCAGTCCCGGCACGAGGAGATGTCGGCGTTCCAGGCGGTCGGCTACGCGAAGTTCAGCGGCCGCCTCGGCGTGTGCGCGGCGACCTCCGGACCGGGCGCCATCCACCTCCTCAACGGCCTGTACGACGCGAAGCTGGACCATGTGCCGGTGCTGGCGATCGTGGGCCAGACGCACCGCTCCGCGATGGGCGGCTCCTACCAGCAGGAGGTCGACCTGCACACCCTGTTCAAGGACGTCGCCTCGGACTTCGTGGAGACGGTGACGGTCCCCGAACAGTTGCCGAACGTCCTGGACCGGGCGATCCGTACCGCGTACGCCCGCCGCTGCCCGACCGCGGTCATCATCCCCGGCGACGTGCAGGAGCTGGACTACTCGCCGCCCACGCACGAGTTCAAGATGGTGCCCTCCAGCCTGGACGTCAGCGAGTGGACGACGGTGCCCTCGGAGGAGTCCCTGCGGCGGGCGGCTGAGATCCTCGACTCCGGTGACAAGGTGGCGATCCTGGTGGGCCAGGGGGCGGCGGGGGCCCGCGTGGAGGTGGAGCGGATCGCCGGGCTTCTCGGCGCGGGTGTGGCCAAGGCGCTGCTCGGCAAGGACGTGCTCAGCGACGAGCTGCCGTACGTCACGGGCTCGATCGGCCTGCTCGGCACCCGGCCGTCGTACGAGCTGATGCGTGACTGCGACACCCTGCTGACGATCGGCTCCTCCTTCCCGTACACACAGTTCCTGCCGGAGTTCGGCAAGGCGCGGGGAGTGCAGATCGATCTCGATCCGCACATGGTCGGGATGCGGTATCCGTACGAGGTGAACCTGGTCGGTGACGCGCGGGACACGCTGCGGCGGCTGATCCCGATGCTGGCGTCCGAGGACACCCGGGGGCGCGAGTGGTTCGACACGGTGTGCGACAACGTCCGCCACTGGCGGGACGTGCTGGACCGGCGGGCGCAGGTGTCGGCCGACCCCGTCAACCCGGAGTACGTGGCGCGGGTCCTGGACCCGCTGCTGCCGGAGGATGCGATCCTCACCTCCGACTCGGGTTCGGTGGCGAACTGGTACGCGCGGCACGTGACGATGCGCGGCGACATGCGCGGCTCGCTGTCGGGCACGCTGGCGTCGATGGGCTGCGGGGTGCCGTACGCGATCGGGGCGAAGTTCGCCCATCCGGACCGGCCGGTGATCGCGCTGGTCGGGGACGGAGCGATGCAGATGAACGGACTCGCGGAGCTGATCACGGCGGCGAAGTACCAGGACCGCTGGACGGACCGGCGCCTCGTGGTCGCCGTCTGGAACAACCAGGATCTCAACCAGGTGACGTGGGAACTGCGGGCCATGGGGGGCGCCCCCTCGTTCCTGCCGTCGCAGGAGCTGCCCGACGTGCAGTACGCGGCGTTCGCCCGCTCCCTCGGGCTGACCGGGGTGCGGGTGGAGAAGCCGCAGGACGTGGCGGCGGGCTGGCGCGCGGCGCTGGAGGCGGACGGGCCGGCGGTCGTGGAGTTCCTCACCGACCCGGCGGTGCCGCCCGTCCCGCCGCACGCGACCTGGGAGCAGATGGAGTCGACGGCCGCGTCGATCCTGCGGGGCGACGCGGACCGGGGCTCGGTGCTGAAGCAGGGTTTCAAGGCGAAGGTGCAGGAGTTCCTGCCGGGGCGCGAGCGCAGGTGAGCGCGTCCGCGGGCTTCGGCGGGCGGGACCTCGTGTCGGTTGCCGTGCGCCGGGTACGCGGTGGGCCCGCACCCGAGGATCTGGAGGGAGACACATGCAGCGAGGCAGCGACCGGCTGAGTGTCCACCGGGACGACGAGATGAAGCACGAACTGCAGGGTCTGCTCAGGTCCGGGCACCCCACGCGGTCCGAGGAATGGCATGACCCCGAGCCGTCCGCCGAGGACGATCCGGCGGTCTGGGGCGGACCGGTGGTGCCGGGTGACGCGCGGGCGTCGCTGGCGACGGTGCGTCTGGAGCTGGCCCGCATCCTGGGCCGCAGCGCCTTCCCGGCCGGCCCTCACGAGCTGGCCCGGACCCTGCGCCGCAAGCACGCGCCGGACGCTCTCGTCGACGCCGTCCGCCGGCTCCCGGACAAGCAGCGCTACACCACCGTGCAGGAACTGGCCCAGACCCTGACGAAAGGCGGGACGTGAGCAGTCGGAGTCAGGGTCACGGGCATACCAGGAAAGGACGTTGAACGATCATGCGCATCGCGTTTCTGACGGCTCCCGAGGGCGTCGAGCAGGTGGAGCTGACCGACCCCTGGCAGGCGGCGAAGGACGCGGGACACGAGCCCGTGCTGGTGTCGACCGAGCCGGGTGAGGTCCAGGCCTTCGACCACCTCGACAAGGCGGACACGTTCCCCGTCGACGAGGTGGCCGGCCAGGCGTCCGCGGACTCCTTCGGCGGGCTCGTCCTGCCGGGCGGGGTCGCCAACCCCGACTTCCTGCGTACCGACGAGCAGGCGGTCTCGTTCGTCAAGGCGTTCTTCGAGCAGGGCCGGCCGGTCGCCGCGATCTGCCACGCCCCGTGGACGCTGGTCGAGGCGGACGTCGTACGCGGCCGGGTGTTGACCTCGTGGCCCAGCCTGCGGACGGACATCCGCAACGCGGGCGGTACCTGGGTGGACGAGCAGGTCAAGGTCTGCGACCACGGGCCGAACAAGCTCGTGACCAGCCGCAAGCCGGACGATCTGAAGGCGTTCTGCGCAACGTATCCGGAGGTGTTCGCCCAGGAAGCCGCCTGAGCTGCTGAGCGGCCTCCCGGGCCCCGGCCGGCCGCTGGTCCTCCGGGGCCCGGCCGGCCGAGGTGGTCGAGAAGGCCGAGAAGGCATCGGGCAACTTCGACAAAGCGGTTCCGGCAGGCGTTTCAGGCCCTGCCGGAACCGTTCGCCGTGCCGGGGCCCCACTTGCCGACCGGGGTGCCCGAGCGGTCCGTACCGTCGGCCTGACCGGTGCGTTCCCGGGCGCCGTCGCGGGTGCGGCCCGGCGAGACGAAGCGGCGCGGGTTGCGGCGCAGGTACTCGCCCTCCAGCTTCGCCATCCGGTCGTTGTGGGCGCGCAGGGCGTCGTTCGAGCCGTGCAGGAGGGTGTCGTGGCGGGTGCGGTGGATCGTCTCCAGCTCCTTCATGAGCTGCTGGTCGTCCAGCCGGTCGGGGTCGACTCCGGTCATCGTGGTGCCCCGTTCGTCGTGTTCGTCCATGGGGCCCGAGTACCCGCCGGAGGAGCACAGACATCCGGCCGATGTCCGGGAGTGGCCATGAATCTCGCGTTTCTGCATCCACTGTACGAACATTCCGGCTCCTGGGCCTCCGTCCACGTCGACACCTCCCGGCACACCGAAGGCACCCCTGACGAGCGTCACCTCACCGCGTCCGCGCTGGTCCGGCGGCCGGCGGCCGGCGGGGCAGTGCGCGGCTCCGGGCCGCGCGCGCCTTTGGCGGTCAGGGGCGCGGCGGGCCGCGGAAGGGGTTCCGGGCGCCGGTCGAGGCGGCTCGTGAACGCCGCGTCGACAAGTTGCTGGATCCGCTCCGCGGTGGCCGCCGGCGCCCCCGTCCTCCTGGTGACGGAGGCCGGCGAGGAAACCCCGGCGGGCGGCCCGGGCGCGCTGCCGCGCCGGACGTGACTGCGCGCGTCCGCCGGCAGATCTGACGCCGCGTTCTAGCGGACGCGCTCCACGCGGCGTTCGTCCCAGACCGGCTCCGGGGTCTCGCGGACCCGCCCGTCGCTGCCGAAGACCAGGTAGCGGTCGAAGGAGCGGGCGAACCACCGGTCGTGGGTGACGGCGAGGACCGTGCCGTCGAAGGCCTCCAGTCCTTCCTGGAGGGCTTCGGCGGACTCCAGGTCGAGGTTGTCGGTCGGCTCGTCGAGGAGCAGGGCGGTGACGCCCTCCAGCTCCAGCAGCAGGATCTGGAACCGGGCCTGCTGGCCGCCGGACAGCCGGTCGAAGGCCTGCTCGGCCTGCTGGGTCAGCTCGTAGCGGCGCAACCGGGACATGGCCGCGCCCCGGTCCTGGGAGTGCTCCTGCCACAGGATGTCCAGCAGCGTCCGGCCGAGCAGCTCGGGGTGCGCGTGGGTCTGCGCGAAGTGGCCGGGGACGACCCGCGCGCCCAGTTTCCACTCCCCCGTGTGGGCCACGGTGTCGCCGGCCAGCAGGCGCAGGAAGTGGGACTTGCCGGAGCCGTTGGAGCCGAGAACCGCGACCCGTTCGCCGTAGAAGACCTCCAGGTCGAACGGCTTCATCAGGCCGGTCAGCTCAAGTCCCTTGCAGGTGACGGCCCGCACGCCGGTCCGGCCGCCCTTGAGGCGCATGGTGATGTCCTGCTCGCGCGGCGGCTCGGGCGGCGGACCGGCCTCCTCGAACTTGCGCAGCCGGGTCTGGGCGGCCTGGTAGCGGGAGGACAACTCGTGGCTGATGGAGGCGGCCTGACGGAGGTTCAGGACGAGCTTCTTCAGCTGGGCGTGCTTCTCGTCCCAGCGGCGGCGCAACTCCTCGAAGCGGGCGAAGCGTTCCCGCCGGGCCTCGTGGTACGTGGCGAAGCCGCCACCGTGCACCCAGGCGTCGGCGCCCGCCGGTCCCGGCTCCACGGAGACGATCTTCTCGGCGGCGCGGGAGAGGAGTTCGCGGTCGTGGGAGACGAAGAGGACCGTCTTGCGGGTCTCCTTCAGCCGCTCCTCCAGCCACCGCTTGCCGGGCACGTCCAGGTAGTTGTCCGGCTCGTCGAGCAGGAGCACCTCGTCGGTGCCGCGCAGCAGCGCCTCCAGCACCAGCCGCTTCTGCTCACCGCCGGACAGGGTGCGCACCTGACGGAACTGCGCCTTGTCGTAGGGCACGCCGAGGGCGGCGGTCGTGCACATGTCCCACAGTGTCTCGGCCTCGTAGCCGTGCGCCTCGGCCCAGTCGGAGAGGGCCTGCGCGTAGCTCATCTGCGCGGCCTCGTCGTCCACGGTCATGATCGCGTGCTCGGCCTTGTCGACGGCCTTGGCCACCTCCTGGATGCGCGGCGAGGACACCGACACGAGCAGGTCGCGTACGGTCGTCTCGTCCCGTACGGAGCCGACGAACTGACGCATCACACCGAGCCCGCCACTGACGGTGACCGTCCCGCCGTGCGGTTTCAGCTCGCCGGAGATCAGCCGCAGCAGGGTTGTCTTGCCGGCGCCGTTGGGTCCGACCAGCGCGACGACGGCCCCTTCACCCACCCGGAAGGACACGTCGCCGAGCAGGGTCCTCCCGTCGGGGAGGTAGTACTCGAGGTGCGCCGCTTCCAGATGTCCCATGAGGGTGCATTCTGCGGTCCGCGCACCGGATGCGGCAAACCGTTATGGGCGTGGTCCGCGCAGGCCGGAGATCATCCGGCCGGGTCGTACGGCTCGCCGGCCGGTCCGCCCTCACCCGCGGGGGTCACGGTCGCGCCCGCCCAGGTGAGGGCCTTGAACCCGTCGGACGGGGAGCCGTCGAGGACGATCACGCCGGTGTTGGCGAGTGGGTGGGCGGCGGCGAAGGGCACGTCGACGTTGAGCGCGCGGGCGGCCGTCCAGGTGCGGATCGCGGCGCCGTGGCTGACCAGGGCGACGGTAGGGGCCCCGCTCGCAGCGGCCTCGGCGACCACGGCGTCGTAGCGCTCCAGGAACTCGGTGCCGCTCTCGCCGCCCGGCATGCGCAGCCGTACGTCCCCGGCCGCCCAGGCGAACACCGTGCGCATGTACCGCTCGCCCGGCCCGGCGTCGCCCGGCAGGAGTTCGAGGTCACCGGCGGTGATCTCCCGGATGCCGTCGCGGACGAGGATGTCCACGCCGCGGGCGGCGGCCAGCGGCGCGGCGGTGAGCCGGGTACGCACCAGGGTGGAGGCGTACAGGGCGTCGATGTCCTCGCCGGCGAGGGCCTCGGGCAGGGCGGCGGCCTGCCGTTCGCCGAGCCGCGTCAGGCCGGGGCCGGGGACGGCTGTGTCCAGGAGCCGGTCCACGTTGGAGGGAGTCTCGCCGTGGCGGACCAGGAGCAGACGCATGCGCTCACCCCTTGATGTCGTGCCGCCCCGCGCTCAGGAACCGGCCCCTGAAGAGTACCCGCGGGCCATGAGCCCGGACGTCGGGCCGACGGCCCCCGCCCATCGGATCGGACCTCCCCCTCGTCCGCCGCCGTCGGACCCGGCCGCCGGACTGGGCTGGGCCTCACCGTGGGCCCTCACCGTCGGCCCTCACCTGGGCCGTCGCCCGCGGGCTCGCCCCGCTGAGCCCGGACTCGCCGTTCCGACCCCGTCCCTGACGGTACGTCAGTCCATATTTCAGAATGATCTGTCTCAACATGCGAATGCCTGCGTACGGTGGCACACGTCAGCCCCCGGGCCACCCCGAGCCCGGGGACGGGGCCGTCGAGAAAGGGCTGAGCCATGCCGGGAGCACGGGAGAGCGCCGTCTACACGCACGGACACCACGAGTCGGTACTGCGGTCGCACACCTGGCGGACCGCCGCCAACTCGGCGGCGTACCTGCTCGGTTCACTGAAGCCGCACATGAGGATCCTGGACATCGGCTGCGGTCCGGGCACCATCACCGCCGACCTGGCCACCCTGGTCCCCGACGGACATGTCACGGGCGTCGACCACGCGCCCGGCATCCTGGAGCAGGCCCGCTCCACGGCCGCCGGCCGCGGCCTGACCAACATCGACTTCGCGGTCGCAGACGTGCACGCCCTGGAGTACCCGGACGACACGTTCCACGTGGTCCACGCCCACCAGGTGCTCCAGCACGTCGGCGACCCCGTGCAGGCGCTGCGCGAGATGCGCCGTGTCACCCGCCCTGGCGGGTACGTGGCCGTCCGCGACGCGGACTACGCGGCCATGACCTGGTATCCCGCCTCCGCCGGGATGGACGACTGGCTGGACCTGTACCGCACGGTGGCCCGCGCCAACGGCGGGGAACCCGACGCCGGACGCCGGCTGAAGTCCTGGGCCCTGGAAGCGGGCCTCACCGACATCACCGCCACCTCGGCCACCTGGACCTTCGCCACCGCCCACGAACGGGCCTGGTGGAGCGGCCTGTGGGCCGACCGCACCCTGGCCTCCGCCTACGCGGAACGCGCCACCGCGGGCGGCCACGCCGACGCCGCACGACTGCGGGCCGTCTCCGACGCCTGGCGGGAATGGGGAAAGCGGGACGACGGCTGGTTCGCCGTTCTGCACGGAGAAATTCTGTGCAGAAAGGATGCCTGAATCGCGAATTCAGGGAAACACGGACAGCAGGAGGTTCGAAACTATGGTTCCTATTCTGCTGGTACTGCTACTGGTGCTGATTCTTTTCGGTGCCGGATTCGCGGTGGATGTGCTGTGGTGGATCGCGATCGCGGTCCTCGTCATCTGGCTCCTCGGATTCCTTATGCGCGGAACCACCGCGGCGGGCGGCCGGGGCCGTTGGTACAGGTGGTGAATTAGCTCCGGGAACCTCGGAGGTTTTGAAGGTCCGAATATCTTGACCATTCGGAGACTTTCTCACTCCCGGGGCAGCAGCGGTCCGAGCGGCCCGAGGTCCAGATTCAGGTCCTCGGGCCGCAGGCCGTACCGCTCGCGCAGTTCCGTCATCCGGTCGTCGAGCAGCATCAGCGTGAGCCCGATCCGCTCCTCCTGCTCCTCGGACAGATCACCCTGGTCGAAGCGGCGCAGCGCCTGCCGTTCCATCAGCTGGCGCAGCAGTTCCACGACGGTCAGGACGAGCTTGATCAGATCGCGCTCGACGGTGTCGGGTTCGAGATCGAGATGACGCTTGCGCGGCGTGCTCACGAAAGGTCCCTCCAGGGCGACGGAACATTCTCGTTCACGGAGCTGATCAGGGCGTTCAGGTCGATACGGACCAGGTCGACGTCCGCGATCCGCAGGGTGATGTCGCCCGTGATGACGACGCCGCCCGCCAGCAGCCGGTCGAGCAGGTCGACGAGGGCGATCTCGCGGCGCTCCACGACGGTCATGAGCCCTCCTCCCCTGCACTCCCGGCCTCCTCGGCGGCCTGCGTTCCCTCGGCCGCCGCGGGCTCCACGAAGGAATAGGCCGCCCACGGGCCCGTGAGTTCGACGCGCATTCCGGGCTCCTCGCCCTTCGTGCGGTCCACGATTTCCACGAATTCCTCGGATTTCGCACGGGGCACCAGATAGGCGGCATTCAGCACGTTCTGTCCCGAGGCCCTGGAGAGGGCCGAGTTCTGCGGTGCGTGAAGACGGGCCGCGTCGGCGTGCTCCGACAGCAGGGAGTGCAGCCGGCCGGCGTACTGTTCCGCCCGCTGCCAGGTGTCCTCGTGCTCCCGCGCCTTCATGCGCCGTTGCCGGAGATAGTCACGGCCCGAGGCGGGTTTCGGCGCCGGCCGGTCCGGGCCCGCGGTCTCCTCCTGGCCGGTGGGCTCGACGTACACCTTCACGCCCCATTCCACGCGCCCCTCCAGCCGGTCCAGGGTGCGCAGGAAGACCTCCTCACGCTCCTCGATCATGACGCGGACGCCGCTGTCGTCACGGAACACGGTGGCGAGCCGCAGCGGCAGCGGCGTGGTGACCGCCGTCAGCGCGTCGATCACCTGCTGGTGACCGCGCGCGGTGGCGGCGAGCCAGTCCAGGTCCTCCAGATGGGCGCGGAGGGGTTCCTCGGCGAAGTCGCGTTCGGGCACGTTGCTGACGACGGCGATCAGGCCGTGGTGGTGCAGCAGCTTGGCCGGTGCGCCCGCCACTCCCGTCAACTCCGCCTGGAGCGGCGCTGCGAGGGGCCGGCAGACGGCGTACACGTACCGCAGTGCGGTCACGGTGCCTCCTCCCTGGCGGGCGCACGGCCCGGCTGCAGTTCCTCCAGTCGCGCCAGCCGCTCGCGCAGCTCCGCGTTCTCCCGTGTGAGCTGGTCGCGTCTGGCACGGGTGGACAGCGCCGGGTCGTCCTCCCACCAGTCGATGCCCATCTCCTTGGCCTTGTCGACCGAGGCGACGATGAGCCGGAGCTTGATGGTGAGCAGTTCGATGTCGAGCAGGTTGATCCGGATGTCACCGGCGATGACGATGCCCTTGTCGAGGACCCGTTCCAGGATGTCCGCGAGGTTGGCGCCGCTGCTCTGGCCGTACGGTTCCGGCATCCGGCTCGGGACGCTCATCGCCGACTCCTGTCCTCGTCGGACGCGGGCTCGTCCTCGTACTCGTCGGCCTCCTCGTACTCGTCCTCCGGCTCACCCTCCTCCTCGGTCTCGTCGGTCTCGTCGGTCTCGTCGTCTTCCTCGTACTCGCCCTCGGGTTCCTCCTCCTCGTCGTACCCGGCCTCCGGCCCGTCCTCGTCGTACGTCTCCTCGGACTCGTCGGACTCCTCGGACTCGCTCTCCTCCTCGGCGAGCGCGTCCTCGTGGGAGCGGACGACCTCGCCGTCGCGGATCTCGCCGCGCCAGCCGTCCTCCGCCTCCCCCTTGAGTGTGACGAACCGGGCGAAGTTCTTCAGGTCGAGGCGGGCACGGCGGCCCTGGGCACGCCAGATGTTGCCGGTCTTCTCGAACAGACCGACCGGGTAGTACTCGATGACCAGCAGGACGCGGGTGAGGTTGTCGTCGATCCGGTGGAAGGAGACGACGCCCTTGGTGGTGCCCTTGGCACCCTCCGACGTCCAGGAGATCCGGTCGTCCGGGAGCTGCTCGGTGGTCGTCGCCTTCCAGCTCCGGTTGGACCAGAACACCTTCAGCTGCCAGTCGCTCGTGGTGTCGTCGGCGCGGCTCGCGCTCTTGACGCCCTTGGCGAAGGTGCTGAAGTCCTGGTACTGGGTCCACTGGTCGTAGGCGGTGCGCAGCGGCACGCCGACGTCGATCTGCTCCATGATGACGGTGGGCTTGCTGCCCGAGCCGCCCTTGCGCTTGCCCTTGCCGCCGCCCAGGTTCTTCAGGGCGCCGGTCACCTTGTCCTTGGCGTGGGAGGCGCCCAGTTCCAGCGCGGTACGCACCGGGCCTTTGCCCTCGGCCACCTTGCGGCCGCCGTCCAGGGCGAGCTTGGCGAAGCCGGGGCTCTTGCCCTCGGCGATGTCGTTCAGCTTGAGGGTCGTCTCGCCGAGCTTGCGGCCCACGCCGGCCAGCACACGCTCGGTCTGCGCGGCGAGGTACTCCTGCACCTCCGCCTTCAACCGGTCGGCGGCCTCGCTCTGCGCGACCCCCGTCAGCGGGTTGCCGCCGTCCGCCTTGCCGGCCGCCTTGCCTGCCGTTCCGCCGGCCGCCGACGTGGCCGATCCGAGGGTCTCGGTCATCGCTCACCGCCTCCCTTCGGGCGCCGGCCCCGCGACGCGGTCTTCTCGGCCGTCTTGCGGGCCGACGCCGCGGTCCTCTTCGCGGGCGACGTCCTGGCCGGGGCCTTCTTGGCGGTCTTCTTGGCCGCCGCCTTCTTCGCCGGCGCCTTCCTGCGCGGACGCTCCTCGCTGTCGTCCGCGGCGTCCTCGTCGTCCCGTCCCTCTTCCTCGTCCTCGTCGCGCGCGGACTCCGGCTCGTCGTACTCCTCGTCCGTGGCGCTGTCGTCGTTGCCGCCCGTGCGGCCCTTGTCGTCCGTGGCGTTCTTCTGGGCGTCCACGTCGGGGACGACTCCCTGGAGCTGGTCGCGGACCTGGCCGGTACGGCTGTGCAGCCGGTCGGCGAGGGCGTTCATCTGCCGCTCGACCATCGCGCCTGAGGCCGCCTTGCCGACCCCGCGCAGGTCCTGGCGCAGCTCGTCACCGATCTCCTTGAACTGGGGGTTGTCCTTCAACTGCTGGGAGACCACCTCGGCCAGCGCGCGCGGCGTCAGGTTCAGCCGCTTGCCCGCGACCATCGAACCCACGGCGAAGGCCAGTTTCATCTTTTTCGTACGTCCCAGGAGATATCCGGCCCCTATCGCGAGGCCCAGTCCCACTCGGTTCATCGTGCCGTCCCGTCGTCGGTTCCCGCATTTCTGCTCATGGCGATGTCCAGCCGGTCGAGGAGTTCGTCCTCCATCCGGTCGAACTCCTCCTCCGTGATCTCTCCGGCCCCCAACTGCTCTTCCAGTCGGGAGAGTTCGGCCCGCACCGTGGCGGGGTCGTAGTAGATCCGCTCGGCCTCCCGGACGACCTGCTGGATCACCCAGGAGGTACCTCGCACCGGGGCGAACGGCAGCAGCAGCACCTCTGAGATCAGGCCCATCTCCCTTCTCCTTCCGCTTGCGCGCCCCCTACTCGGCCGCCGGGACGGCCGGCTTCGCGGGGCCGGGTTCGACGAAGCTGTACGGAGGCAGCGGGCCGTTCACCCGCACCTCCAGGTGGGGGCGGGACTCGCGCAGCCCCTCCGCCGTCTCCAGGAACCGCGCGGCCTCGTCGCGGTCCACGAGGAAGGAGACGTTGGCGAGCCAGCCGGTGGACTCCGGACCCGGCTCGACACCCGTCGACAGGGGTTCCAGCACCCGGTGGATCTCCGCCGCGTCCTCCGCCTCCCGGGACTTGACCGCCGCGGCCACCATCTCGCCGAGCTGCAGCTTCTGCTCGTACGTGCCGCCGCCCGCCTGCCGGTTGGCCTCGGCCAGCGCGCGCAGCTCGGGGCTGTCCGCCATCACCTGGTGCAGTACGGCCTCCTCCACATGGGAGGCCTTGACGTTGTACTCGACCTTGTTCTCCAGGGCCCGCAGTCGCTCCAGGTAGTGGTCGGCACGCTCGGTGAGCACTCCGGTGACCGCGTCGTCGTCGGGGGCGACGCTGCCGAACCGCATGGGCAGCACACAGCCCGACGCCCCCGTCTCGCCGAGGACGGTCTGGTGGGCGAGCAGATCGCGGCGCTTGGGCCGCAGGTTCTCCGGGGCGTCGCTGACGATCGCCGCCAGCTCTCCCGCGCGCAGCACCCGCACCGGCAGCGGCGGCTCTCCCACTCCTGTCAGACCCTCCGGGAGGGCCGGGTGCGAAGCGGCGGTGACGCCGTAGACATAGGTGCTCACTCCTGCTCCTCCTTCCGGCGCGCGGAGGTCGCCTTGCGCGGACGCGGCCTGGTCTCGGGCTCGCCGCTCTCCTCACGGGCCTGCTTGAAGGCTCCGGAGATGGTCTCGGCGGCACCGGACAGAGCGCCCTTCGACTTGCCGCGCGCGCCGGACTCGGTGACCTCTCCGACGATCTCGGGCAGGCCGGGGCTCTTGCGCGGGCCCGCCTCCAGGTCGAGGCGGTTGCACGCCTCGGCGAACCGCAGATAGGTGTCGACGCTGGCCACGACGACACGCACGTCGATCTTCAGTATCTCGATGCCGACCAGAGAGACCCGTATGAAGGCGTCGATGACCAGCCCCCTGTCGAGAACGAGCTCCAGTACGTCGTAGAGGCCGCTGGAGCCGCCTCCGCCACCGGACTGTTGTGCCGGGACCACGGTCATGCCGACCGCACCTCCTTGTATGGGTGAGTGGTGTTCGAACCCGTACCGTGTCCGACCGGACGTACGGGCCTGCGGGCCTACCGGCCGCCGGGCCGGTGGGCGTCGGCCCGCCCGCGTTCGTACCGGCGGACGCGGCGGTAGCCGGTGAGCTGCCCCTGCGGGTCGAGCTCGACCTCATAGCTGGCCATGAGGCTCATCGTGTCGGGCACCCGTTCCAGTTCCAGGACCTCGACCTCCAGGGACCAGCCGTCCTCGGTCTGCGCGAACGACGAGACGCTCTCGGCGGTCATGCCGGTCAGCTCGGCGAGCTGGGCGCGCGCCTGACGCAGCACGTCCATGGGGCTCGGCCGGTCGTCCGTCACGGTGTCTTCCTTGCCTTCGGGGTCGTCGTCGTCCCGGGCCCCGCCCGTCGGGGCCTTCGGTGAAGTCCTTTTCTCCGTCGCACCCTTGGTGCTTCTCGTGTTCGCCATGACCACCTCTCCCTTCCGGGTGGCCGCAAGGTCCCTCGCCAAACCTTCACAGGCGTACGCGTCCGCGACGCGGGCCGGACGGCCCGCGAACGGACGGTGTGCGGACGGGGGTCTGGACGGGGGGGTGTGCACGGACGGTGTACGCGTCAGCCACGCAGCGCGTCGAGTCGGCGCCGGGCGGGTCCCAGGGCCCGGCCACGGGTGCTCACCCCGGACCACGGCTCGGTGCGGGCCTGCTCGACGGCGTCGGCGATGGTCCAGCGGCGCGGGCCGAGGCCGGGGTCGTCGAGCTGCTCCCAGGTGAGGGGCATGGCGACGGGGGCGCCCGGCCGGGCGCGCACCGTGAAGGGGGCGACGGCGGTCTGCGCGTAAGCGTTGCGCTGCACGTCGAGGTAGAGCCGCCCGCCGCGGTCCTTCTTGCGGGCGGCGGTCGTCAGCCGGTCCGGGTGCTCGGCGGCGAGCAGGTCGGCGGCGTCGCGCGCGAAGGCCCGCACCTCGTCGAAGCCGTGCCGTCCGTTCAGCGGGACGACGACGTGCAGTCCGCGTGAGCCGGTGGTCATGAGCGCCGAGGGCAGCCGCACCTCGTCGAGCAGTTCGCCGAGCTGTCGGGCAGCCTCGCGCACGGCCTCGAAGTCGTCGCCGGACGGGTCCAGGTCGAAGATCATCAGGTCCGGGCGGTCGACCCGGCCGGCCCGTGCCGGCCAGCGGTGCAGGGTGAGGCAGGCCTGGTCGGCGAGGTAGAGGAGGGTGGCCACGTCGTCGCACACGGTGTGCAGGACGGTGCCGTCCTCCTTGTCGACCTCCACCCGGGTGATCCACTCCGGGTAGTGCTCGGGGGTGTTCTTCTGCATGAACCGGGGGCCGTCGACGCCGTCCGGATGCCGTTCGAGCATCAGCGGCCGGCCGCGCAGCTGCGGCAGCATGAACGCGGCCACCGACCGGTAGTACGCCACCAGGTCGCCCTTGGTGTACTCCCTGCCGTCGGCACCGGCCGGGAAGAGCACCTTGTCCGGCCGGTGGACCTCGACCGTGCGGCGTCCGGCACGCAGCGCCCGGACGCCGCCGCCCGCCGGACGACCACCGTCACTCATCGAACCATCGTCGTCGCTCATCGAACGGCCGCCGTCTCCACCGGCAGCCGCAGCCTCCTCACGGGACGACCGCCGTCTCCACCAGCAGCCGGGCGGAGGCGGCGATCGCGTCGGCGTCGATGCCCGCAGCGCGCAGCTGCTCGCCCGGCGTCGCCGAGCCGGGCATCATGCGCACGGCCAGCCGCACCAGGCGGGGCACGGGCCGCCCGTCGGTGAAGGCGTCGAGGACGGCGTCGCCGAGGCCGCCCTCCTCGTGGTGGTCCTCGACGGTCAGGAGACAGCCGGTCTCCTCGGCGGCCTGCCGCAGGGTGGCACGGTCGACGGGCTTGACCGAGTACAGGTCGATCACCCGGACCGGGACGCCGTCGGCGGCGAGGGCGTCGGCGGCCTTGAGCGCCTCGTGCACGGTGACACCGGCCGCGACGACGGTCAGCCGGTCGCCGCCGGAGGAACGCAGCACCTTGCTGCCGCCCACCGGGAACTCCTCGTCGGGCCCGTAGATCACCGGGCTCTCGCCGCGCGAGGTGCGCAGATAGCGGATGCCGTCGAGTCCGGCCATGGCAGCCACCAGCCGGGCCGTCTGGTTGGCGTCGCAGGGGTACAGGACGGTCGAGCCGTGCACGGCCCGCAGCATCGCCAGGTCCTCCAGGCCCATCTGCGAGGGCCCGTCCTGCCCGATCGCCACCCCGGCGTGGGAGCCGACCAGGTTGATCCCGGCTCCGCTGATGGAGGCCATCCGCACGAAGTCGTGGGCGCGGGTCAGGAAGGCCGCGAAGGTGGAGGCGTACGGCACCCAGCCGCGGGTGGCCATGCCGACCGCGCTCGCCACGAGCTGCTGCTCGGCGATGTAGCACTCGAAGAATCGGTCGGGGTGTTCCTTGGCGAAGAACTCGGTGCGGGTGGAGTCGCCGACCTCGCCGTCCAGGGCCACGACGTCCCCGCGGGCGGTGCCGAGGGCGGCGAGCGCCTGCCCGAAGGCGTCCCGGGTGGCGACTCCCTTCTCGGGGTCGCCCTTCTCCCAGCGGGGCAGGTCGAGGCGGCCGGTCGGCACGGAGTGCAGCATGCGGGTGGCGGGCGGCTCGTGCACCCGCACGCGCAGGTCGCGGATCCCGCCGAGTTCCGCGATGGCCTCGTCGGCGTCCGGCAGCGGCTTGCCGTGCAGGCCCTCGCGGTCCTGGACGGCCTCGACGCCCCTGCCCTTGAGGGTGCGGGCGAGGATCGCGGTGGGCTGGCCCTTGGTGGAGACCGCCTCGCCGTACGCACGGTCGACGGCGTCCACGTCGTGCCCGTCGACCTCGACGGTGTGCCAGTCGAAGGCCTGGAAGCGGCGGGCGTAGGCGTCGAGGTCGTGACCGTGCCGGGTGGGGCCGCGCTGGCCGAGCCGGTTGACGTCGACGATCACGGTGAGGTTGTCGAGGTGCTCGTGGCCCGCGTGTTCGGCGGCCTCCCACACCGACCCCTCGGCCATCTCGCTGTCCCCGCACAGCACCCACACCCGGTGCTCGGAGTGGTCCAGCCGCTTGCCCGCCAGGGCGATGCCCACGCCCACCGGCAGCCCCTGGCCGAGGGAGCCGGTGGCCGTCTCCACCCAGGGCAGGCGCTGCGGGGTGGGATGCCCTTCGAGACGGCTGCCGAGTTTGCGGAAGCCGAGGAGTTCGTCGTCGTCGATGGCTCCGGCCGCCTTGTACGCCGCGTACAGCAGCGGGGAGGCGTGGCCCTTGGAGAGGACGAAGCGGTCGTTGGCCGGGTGGGCTGGGCGGTCGAAGTCGTAGCGGAGGTGGTTCGCCAGCAGGACGGCCATCAGGTCCGCGGCGGACATCGAGGACGTCGGATGCCCGGACCCCGCGGCGGCGGAGGCGCGGACGCCGTCCACCCGCAACTGCTGTCCGAGTTCGGTGAGTTCGGCGGTGTCCATCGGGTTACCGGTCTCCTTCCTGAGGGGCGGAACGCGTCGGGGCGGAACGCGTGGGGGCGGGCTGCGGGCGCGGCTGTTCCCCGGCGGCCGGCTCGGAGCCGGGCCGGCCCTTCGCGGGCTCACGGCCCGGTTGCTTCCTAGCGGGCTCGCCACCTGGCTGGTTCTTCACGGGCTCACCACCCGGCTGCTTTTTCGCCGGCTCGCCACCGGGCTGGTTCCTGGCGGGCTCACCACCCGGCTGGTTCTTCGCCGGCTCACCACCCGGCTGGTTCTTCGCCGGCTCCGCGCCCCGCCGGGGTTCCGCGGGCTCCGCGCCCTGCCGGTTCCTCTTCGCGGGCTCGCTCTGCACCGGTTCGGGTGTCGGCGAGGTGATCGTGCGGGAGGTGTCGTCACCGCCGCCTCCGCCCACCGCCTTGCGGCCGCCGGGCGAGGGGGCGCCGGCCCCGCCGGACGCCGTGTCCGTCTCCCGCCGCTCGCGCCCGTCCGGCACCCGCGCCAGTTCCGGCGACGCCGTGTCCAGCGGTACCGACCAGGACCGTACGAGGCCCAACTGGACGGCCTGGCGCGGCAGTACGGCGTCGAGCAGCCAGTCGGCCGCGACGCGCACCCGGTTGCCGGGCATGGCGGCCAGGTGGTAGCCGCGGGTGACCGCGCCGGCCGGCAGCCCCGACAGCGGGATGCCGAGCGGGTTCGCGGCGGCCTTGACCCCGCCGAGGTCGACGACGAAGCCCATGTCCTTGTGCCGGTAGGGCCGTAGCTCCCGCCCGGTCAGCGAGGCGGCGATGTTGTGCCCGGCGACCTTGCCCTGCCGCCAGGCGTGCTGCGCCGTCATCGGCGTGTACTCCCCCGGCTTCTCCAGATCGGGTACGGCGGCTGCGTCACCGCAGGCGAACACCTCGGGCCTGCCCGGCACCTGGAGGGTCGGCTCGACGAGGAGCCGGCCGCGCTCCATGGGCAGTCCGAGGGACTCCGCGAGGGGGTCGGGCCGTACGCCCACGCACCAGACGAGGGTGCGGGTGCCGACGAACTCGCCGTCGGTGAGCAGGACTCCGTCCGGGGTGGCCTCCTTCACGGAGGTCCCCATCCGCACGTCGACGCCCCGCTCGCGCAGCACCCGGTCGGCGGTGCCGGAGAGCCGTTCGTCCAGCTCGGGCAGGACGCGCTCGGCGACGTCGAGGAGCAGCCAGCGCGGCCGCATGCCCTCGCGCAGGGGGTGGGCGCGCACCAGCGCGTCGGTGAACAGCTGCCCCTGCGCGGCGACTTCGGTGCCGGTGTAGCCGGCGCCGACCACCACGAACGTACAGCGCGCGGAGCAGAGCGGGCCCTCGCCGTCGGAGGCGGCCAGTTCGACCTGGCGGGTCACGTGGTCGCGCAGGTAGAGCGCCTCGGGCAGGCCGCGGAAGCCGTGCGCGTGCTCGGCGACGCCGGGGATGGGCAGCAGCTTGTTGACGCTGCCGGCGGCCAGCACCAGCCGGTCGTAGCCGAGGCTGCCCCGCTCCCCCTCGGGGCCGGTGTAGTGCACGGTGCGCCCGTCGAGGTCGATACGGCCGGCCTCGCCGAGCACGAGCCGCACGTCGGGCAGGGTGCCGGCGAGGGAGACGGTGACCCGGCGCGGTTCGAGGATGCCGGCGGCCACCTGGGGCAGCAGGGGCAGGTACAGGAAGTAGTCGGTCGGGTTCAGCAGGGTGATCTCGGCCCGGCCGCAGGCCGCCCGCGCGAGGGTGCGGGCGGTGCGGTATCCGGCGAAGCCGGCTCCGACGATCACGATGCGGGGTCGACTCACGTTCGCCTCCGATGGCCCCCACGCCGTCGGGGCCGCGGGGAAGTGTGTCGTACGGGAGTTTTCCGCGTCCCCCGGGCCGGGCCGGCCAAACGTTTCGCCGGGCCCGCCGCACCGGGCCCGCCCGGCCCGCCGGGTCCCCCGTCGTCGGCCCGGTTTCCGGCCCGCCCGCGGGGTAACCCGGACCGCGACCGCCCACCCGCCGCACCACAGCGGAGGTATCCCCCATGCCCGAGTACGGCTATTTCCTGTCCTGCGAGGAGTTCGGCCCCGCGGACCTGGTCGAACAGGCGCGAATGGCCGAGCAGGCCGGATTCACGGCGCTCTGGATCTCCGACCACTATCACCCGTGGAACGACGCGCAGGGCCAGAGTCCCTTCGTCTGGTCGGTGATCGGCGCGCTGTCGGAGGCGGTGTCGCTGCCCATCGAGACGGCCGTGACCTGCCCGACCGTACGGATGCACCCGGCGGTGGTGGCGCAGGCCGCCGCGACGAGCGCGGTGATGACGGGTGGCCGCTTCCGGCTGGGCGTCGGCTCGGGCGAGGCGCTCAACGAGCACATCCTGGGCGACGCGTGGCCGCCCGCGCATGTCCGTCTGGACATGCTGGAGGAGGCGATCCAGGTCATGCGGCGGCTGTTCACCGGCGAGGAGGTCAACCACGCCGGCACCCACTACACGGTGGAGAACGCCCGCCTCTACACCGTCCCCGACGAACCGGTCCCCATCGACATCTCCGGCTTCGGCCCCAAGGCGACCTCGCTGGCGTCCCGGGTCGGCGACGGCTACATCACGATGATGCCGCAGGAGGCGATGGTGGAGCAGTTCCGCAAGGGCGGCGGCGGCGCCAAGCTCGTCAGCGGCGGCACGAAGGTCTGCTACGGCCTCGACCGCGAGGAGGCGGTCCGTACGGTCCGCAAGCTGTGGTCGAACCAGCTGCTGCCCGGCGAGATGGGCCAGGTGCTGCCCACACCGCGTCACTTCGAGCAGCTGGAGCCGCTGATCACGCACGAGATGGTCGCCGAGAACACGGTGTGCGGCGACGACGTGGACGACCACGTGAGCACGCTCAAGGCGTTCGCCGACGCGGGCTTCGACCGGATCTACGTCAACCAGATCGGCCCCGACCAGCGCGCCTTCTTCGACTTCTACCGCACGAAGGTGCTGCCGCAACTGCCGTGAGGCGATCAAGCGGTCAACGCTGAGGCACTCTCCCGGAGGCACTCGGCGTCAGGCCCGGTGGTGCGGCGCCTCGGGGTCGACGCCGCCGGGCCGCGGCGCCTCGTCCGGCGGGGTCGGCGGCATCGGCGGGTAGGGCGCGCCGAGGCCGGTGGCCGCTCCGGCGGGCGGTACGACGGGGGGTACGACAGGCGCCGGCTGTGCGGCGTCCGCGCCGCCGGGGTCGGCCGGGCGGCCGGGGTGCGCCGGACGGGAGTGCGGGCGGGCGGCGCCGCGCAGGACGTACGCCAGCACGCCGAGGACGGCCGCGGTGATCAGTGCTGCGGCCCAGCCGGGCAGCCCGATGCCGAGGGCGAGGCCGACGGCGAGCGCGAGAGCGGCCCCCGCGTACAGGGCGAGCGCGCCGGAGGCGGCGTACAGGGTCGCCGTACGCCTCTGCTTGCGGGTCTGCTCGCGCAGTTCCTCGCGGATGGTCTCGCGCGCCACCTGCGCCAGCTCGTCGACGAAATGCTTGTCCAGATGCTCCAGGTGATCGATACGCTCCATACCGTGCGGGTACCCGGGGCCCCCGGCCGGTAACGCCGCCGCGCCGCCGGGGGGATCGGGTGAAGAGATCTCCACCGCCCGCCTGCCCAACTAGGCTCCCCCGCATGAACATTCTGGGAGCCACCCTGCGTGTCTGCGTCGATGATCTGGAAGCCGCCGTCCCCTTCTACGAGCGCCTCGCGGGTACTGCGGCACTGCGCTTCGAGCGCGGCGGCGTGCAGGTCGCGGCGGTCGGCTGCTTCCTGCTGATGAGCGGTCCCGCCATGGAACTGGAGGTGCTGCGCAAGGTCGCGGCGACGATCGCCGTGACGGACGTCGACGAGGCGCTCAGAACGCTCGGCGAGCTGGGCGCGGACATCATCGCGGGCCCGGTGGCGACCCCGGCCGGCCGCAACCTGATCGTGCGGCACCCGGACGGCTCCGTGTACGAGTACGTGGACCGCCGTCCGGCGTGAGGACGGGGCCGTCGGCCCGCCGGCTCAGGAGCGGCCGAGGGCGGCCACGACGGGGTCGGAGAGGAGCGCGCCCGCGGTGCGGTCGGGGTCCGGGTCGGGGTCGTAGATCGTGACGTTGAGGCCCGCACAGTGCGCCGTGTCGCCAACGGCCGCGGCACGGCGACGAGTTCGTCGGGGAAGAGGCCGTGGGGCCGGGCTGTCGACGGCGGGCATGACCGTCGGGTGGAGGACGTCTGCGTCCAGGTGGACCCTGTGCCGCTCGACCCGGTCGGCGAGCCGGAGGGTGTCGGAGGCGAGGGCCGGCGCGTTGACCGGCAGCCGGGCCCGGTGCCGGGGGCGGGCGGGCGCGGCCCCAGGCTCACCCGGAAGGGCGCGCCGCGGAGCGCGGCGGTCGCGCGGAGCGCATCTCGGCGGTGAGTGCCCACCGCTCGTGGTCGCGCCAGTCCCCGTCGATGTAGATCATCTTCGGGGAGAAGCCCTCCAGGCGGAACCCGCAGGACCGCGCCAGCGCGATCGAGGCCGCGTTGCCGGGCTGCACGTTGATCTCCAGCCGGTGCAGCCGCATCGGCCCGAAGGCGTGACCCACCACGAGGCCGAGGCCCTCGCGCATCAGTCCGCGCCCGGCGGCGTGCGCGAAGGCGCCGTAGCCGAGGGCGCCGCACTGGAAACCGCCTTCGACGATGTTGTTGATGTTGATGAACCCGGCGACGGCCCCGTCGTCCAGGGTGCACACGAGGAACCCGGCCTTCGTGGGGTCCTCGATCAGCCGTCCCGCGTAGGCCCGGTACGCCTCGGTGCCGGTGGGCGGGAACAGCCACGGACGGTGCAGGTCCTTGCTCTCGCGGGCCCGTGCGGTGAACTCGTCCCCGTCCGCGTAGGTGAAGTGGCGTATGCCCACGCGGGGGCCCTCGGCGAGGTGGCGGGATGCGATGTGCGGCATCGGGCCAGCGTACGACGGGGTCAGCCGCGCCGTCTGGCGGCGTACGCGCCGCACAGCGCGCCGATGGCCCCGGTGGCCAGGAGCGCCGTCCACAGCGGCACCGTCACCGTCACCTCGGGGACCAGCAGCCTGATCCGGGTGGCACCGGTGTTCTCGAAGACGAAGATCAGGGCGAGGACGACGAGGGCGAGGACGGTGATCCGGACGGGCGCCGGCGCGCCACCCTTGCCGCCGGTCTTCCCGCCGCTCGCCCCGCCGCTCTCGGAGGTCATCGGACTCATAGCGACCAGGGTGGGCCCGCGGGCGCCCGCACGCGCGGCGAGGGCTGCCCACGGGTGACGCCCGGGGCGGCCCGCGTCGGCGCTCACCGCCGCTTCGGGTGACCTGTCGGGGCCATCCAGCGCCGGCGCGCGGAGCCGTCCGGGGAGTGACGAGGCTGTCGGCGAATCCGCTCGGCGGACGCTGATCGGCGGAACGGGGGCCGGCGAACTGCCGGTTCCACGGCGCTTCCCCGGCCCTGGTCTCCCCTTGCCCGGCTTGGCGGGGGTCGCCCACAGCATCCGGTTGCCGGGCGGGTGCCGCCCGCGTCAGCGCAGCGCCGGCGCGTCGAGGGTGAGTGTGCCGGCGTCGGCGTCGAGTTCCGCGGTGACGCCGAAGGGCACCGTGAGGGCCCCGTCGCAGTGGCCGAAGCCGAGTTCCTCGACGACCGGGACACCGAGCGCGCCGAGCCGGTCGGCCAGCACCGGGCGCAGCTCCTCGTAGGGGCCGCACTGCGCCCAGGAGCCCAGTGCGATCCCGGCGACGCCGTCGAGCCAGCCGGTGCGCAGGAGTTGGGTGAGCGCCCGGTCGACGGCGTACGGCCGCTCCCCCACGTCCTCCAACAACAGCAGTCCGCCGCGGGCGCCGGGCCGGGTGTGCGGGGTGCCGTACCCGGTGGCGAGGAGGGCGAGGCAGCCTCCGAGGGTGACGCCGCGGGCCCGGCCGGGGGCGAGGGCGGTGCCGGTCGAGGTGAGGGTGCGGACGGTTTCCGGGGCGAACAGGGTGGCCCTCAGGTGGTCCTGGGCGCGGGCGTTCTTCACGAAGTCGATGCCGGCGGCGACGGGCCCGTACAGCGTGACCAGGCCGAGGCGGACGGCGAACGCCTCATGCAGGGTGGTGCTGTCGCTGAAGCCGAGGAACACCTTCGGCCCGGCGGCCCGCATCGCGTCCCAGTCGAGGAGGTCGACCACGCGCTGGGCGCCGTAGCCGCCGCGCGCGCAGATCACCGCGTCGACGAACGGGTCGCACCAGGCGCGCTGGAGGTCGGCGGCCCGCTCGGCGTCGGTGCCGGCCAGGTAACCCAACTCGCCGTGCCGGTCCAGGACATGAGGTGCGGCGAACGGGTCGAGGTCCCAGCCCCGCAGCAGGTCGAGGCCCGACTGGAGCCGCTCCTCGACGACGGGTCCGCTGGGCGCGACGACGGCCACACGGGCGCCGGGGGCGAGCCGGGACGGCCGCAGAAGGTCCTTCACTTCGCCAGCTCCAGGGTGGGAATGCCGGGCACCCGCAGCCCGAAGACCTGCGCGTACAGGGACAGTTCGGCCTCCAGGGCGCGCACGACCGTCTCGGCCCGCCGGAAGCCGTGCCCCTCGCCCTCGAAGGCGAGGTAGGCGTGCGGCACCCCGCGTCCCGCGATGCGGGCGAGGAGCCGTTCGGCCTGCGCGGGCGGGCAGATCACGTCGTCGAGGCCCTGGAGCAGCAGGAACGGTACGCCGATCCGGTCGGCGTGTTCGACGGGCGAGCGCTGCGCGTAGCGGGCGGGCACCTCGTCGAGGGGGCCGACGAGGGTGTCGAGATAGCGGGACTCGAAGTCGTGGGTCTCGCCGGTGGCCCAGGCCGTGAGGTCGAGGACGGGGTAGAGAATCGTGCCGCAGGCGTAGACGTCGGTGCCGGTCAGCGAGGCGGCGGCGGTCCAGCCGCCCGCACTGCCGCCCCGGACGGCCAGCCGGCCGTGGTCGGCGGTGCCCTCGTCGGCGAGGGCGAGGGCGACGGCAGCGCAGTCCTCCACGTCGACCACGCCCCACTGCCCGCGCAGCCGGTCCCGGTACGCGCGCCCGTAGCCGGTCGACCCGCCGTAGTCGACCTCGGCGACGCCGATGCCGCGGGAGGTGAAGTAGGCGATCTCCAGGTCCAGCACCAGCGGGGACCGGTCGGTGGGCCCGCCGTGCGCCCAGATGACGTACGGCGGCAGTTCGGCGCCGGGGGCGACGCAGCCGGGGTTGTGCGGCGGGTAGACGTGGGCGTGGATCTCGCGGCCCTCGGGGCCGGTGAAGACACGGATCTGGGGCTCGGGGTAGTGGGCGGGATCGACGATGTCGTCATGGGCGGCGCCGATCACCCGCGCGCGGCCGGTCCGGGTGTCCAGTTCGACGACCTCGTGGGCGCTGCGGGGGCTGGCGCCGACGGCGACGACCCTGCCCGGCCCTTGGGCGGAGGGGATCCCGCTCTCGCCTGCCGCGCCGTGCACGGCGAGGGTGGAGGCGAACTCGGTCCAGGGTCCGGCCACGTCGACGATTTCGCCGGTCTCCAGGTCCAGGACGCCGAGGGCGGCGGCCCCGCGGCCGTGCACGACGGCGACAGTGCCGTCCGCCAGTGGGGCGAACCAGCGCTGGCCGAGCTTCCAGAGCGGTCCGCCGAACTCCTCCTCGCGCGGACAGACGGGGTGGTGGTCCTGGTACAGGTTCCACCAGCCCATACGGTCGCTTGCATACAGTAGGCAGCCATCTGTCGACCATTCGACCTGGGCGATCGACTCCTCCGGCCCGCCCGCCACCACCTCGGGCTCGCCGAACGTGCCGTCGGCGCCGACCTCGGCGACCAGCACCCGCGTCCCGTCCCACGGCATCAGCGGATGATCCCAGGCCAGCCACGCGGCCCGCCGCCCGTCGGGCGACAGCCGGGCCCCGGTGACGAACCGCCTCCGGTCGTCGGTGAGTTCCCGCACCGCGCCGCGGTCCCCCGCCGCCGAGCCGTCCAGCGGCACCGCGGCCAGGACCCGCCGCACCTCGGTGGGTCCCTCGCCGGTGAACTCCTCCAGCACACACCACACTTCGCCGAGACCGGGCCGCACCTGCGGTTCCGCCCAGCGCAGTCCGCCGCCCACCTGGGACACGGGCGTCAGCGGACGGGGCTCGGCGCCGGGCTCCCAGGCGTACAGCCGCTGGTCGGCGAAGTGCACGAACACCACCAGGGTCCGGCCCTCTCGCACCTCGCCCGCCCAGGGCTGTCCGCCGTACTCGTGGACCCGGCTGCGCACGTTCCACGGCGCGGGCAGGACGGACTCCTGCGTGCCGTCCTCGCGGCGTCGCACCAGGGTGCGCCGGCCGCCCTCGGCCGGGCGGGGCGCCGTCCACCACACCTCGTCGCCGACGAAACCGACGTACTCGGGACGCCCGTCGTGCGCGGCGGCGAGCGCCGCGTCCAGGGGCGAGGGCCAGGAACCGTACGGCAGGATCCGCATGTCTGTCCGCTCCTCAGGGTCTTTCGTCTGGATCATGCCGGGCTCGCGGGGTCCGGCACCGCACCTCGCCGCGTTGTCGTCACTCGCCAGGGTTCCGCCCTGACTCCCTCCTCCGCCTTGCGATGCTCCCCCACTGCCCGAAAGGCGTGGGAGGTACCCCCAGCACCCACCCCGCTCCCTGATCCGGCCGGATCCAACCGAAAGACCCTAGGCCGTGCGCAGGAAGCGGTCGAGCACGTCGACGCCGAAGTGCAGCGCCTCGACCGGGACCCGTTCGTCGACCCCGTGGAAGAGGGCCTGGTAGTCGAGGCCCTCGGGCAGCTTCAGCGGCGCGAAGCCGTAGCCGGTGATCCCGAGCCGCGAGAACTGCTTGGCGTCCGTGCCGCCGGACATGCAGTAGGGCACCACGGCCCCCTCCGGTGCGAACTCCTCGACGGCCGCACGCATTCTGGCGAACGTCGGCGAGTCCACCGGCGCCTGCAGCGCGACCTCGCGGTGCTCGAACCCCCAGCTCACGTCCGGGCCGGTCAACGCGTCGAGGGTGGCGCGGAACTCGTCCTCGCAGCCCGCGAGATACCGGCCGTCGACATACGCCACGGCCTCCCCCGGAATCACGTTGATCTTGTAACCGGCGTCCAGCATGGTCGGGTTGGCGCTGTTGCGGACGGTCGCCTCGACCAGCTTGGCCGCCGGGCCGAGCTTCTCCAGCAGGGCGTCCACATCGTCCAGGGTGGCCTCGATGCCGTACAGGGCGGCGAGTTCGGTGAGCGCGGCCGTCACCGTCGGAGTGAGCCGCAGCGGCCACTCGTGCTCGCCGATGCGGGTGATCGCGGCGGCCAGCCGGGTCACCGCGTTCTCCCGGTTCACCTTGGAGCCGTGCCCGGCCCGGCCGCGCGCGGTCAGTTTCAGCCAGCCGGTGCCGCGTTCCCCGGCGGCGATCGGGTAGATCTCGCGCCCGGCGCCGTCGTGGAAGGTGAAGGCGCCCGACTCGCTGATGCCCTCGGTGCAGCCCTCGAAGAGGTGGGGATGGCGGTCGGCGAGGAAACCGGAACCGTCCTCGGCGCTGGCCTCCTCGTCGGCCGTGAAGGCGATGACGAGATCACGCCGGGGCCGGACGCCCTCGCGGGCCCAGGACCGGGCCACGGCGAGGATCATCGCGTCCATGTTCTTCATGTCGACCGCGCCGCGCCCCCATACGACGCCGTCGCGCACCTCGCCCGAGAAGGGGTGCACACTCCAGTCGGCGGCCTCGGCGGGCACCACGTCCAGGTGACCGTGGACGAGCAGGGCGTCCGCGGACGGGTCGGTGCCCTCGATGCGGGCGACCACGTTGGTGCGGCCCGGGGTGCGTTCCAGCAGCGTCGGTTCCAGGCCCGCCCCGGCGAGCTGGCGCGCCGCGTACTCGGCGGCGGGCCGCTCCCGGCAGTCCCCGCCGCCCCGGTTGGTCGTGTCGATCCGGATGAGGTCGGAGGTGAACCGCACGACCTCGTCCCGCGCCTGCCCGTCAGCCATACTGTTCCTCCACCGCGGCCGAGACGAGTGTCGTGACCGCCTTGAACGTGCGAATGCCCTCGTACATGGTGCCGCTGGTGTAGGCGACCCTGCGCTCCCCGGTCCGCGCCACGCCGGGCACCACCGTCGCGGCCATCGCCAGATGCTCGGCGTCGAACTCCAGGGCCACGGTGAACGGCCCCCCGGCCACCGGTTCCTGACGGACCGCCAGCAGCGCTGCCTCCTCGGCGGCGGCCCGGATGTCGGCGGCGGTCCTGGCCGGGGTCCGGCAGACCGCCGCGTACCGCGACACATGGTCCTTGACGGCGACCTTCATCGCCTCGGGCGCGTACCCGAGGGCGTCCTCGCAGGCCACGTCGTCACCGGTGACCAGGACGACGGGCACCCCGTACTCCGCGACGACCCGCGCGTTGAGCAGCCCCTCGCTGGCCCGTTCGCCGTTCAGCCAGACCCCGGTGATGGAGTTGGCGAGGTAGGTGTGGGCGAGGACACCCTCCGCGCCGGCGCCCGCGTGATAGCCGACGAACGCGATGCCGTCGACGTCGCCGTGCTGGACGCCCTCCACCATGGACAGCGACTTGTGCCGGCCGGTCAGCATCTGCGCCCGCTCGTCGAGCCGCTCCAGGAGCAGGTTGCGCATCGTCCAGTGCGCCTCGTTGATCAGCACCTCGTCGGCTCCGCCGTCGAAGAACCCGAGAACGGCGGCGTTGACGTCGGAGGTGAAGAACTCCCGGCAGCGCTCCCACTGCGGCGTCCCCGGCAGCACGTCGGCCGGCCAGGTGACACCGGTGGCGCCCTCCATGTCCGCGCTGATCAGGATTTTCATACCCACGACCGTCCTCTCCGGGAAAACCCCCTGAGCTTAACGGGCCCCCTCACCACGCCCGCGGGAGCGCCCCAAGCTGGCACGCCGCACCGCGCCCGTCCGCCCCGCTCAGGCCGCCGCCGGGGCCGCCGCCCGCCGTTCGGCCTCGGCCAGCAGGCCCGTCAGGGTGGCGCGGGCGCGAGCCACGCGGGAGCGCACCGTGCCGACGGGACAGCCGGCACGGCGAGCCGCCTCCTCGTAGGACAGACCGAGGAGCTGGGTCAGGACGAACGCCCGGCGCCGGTCCGCGGGCAGCGCGGCGAGCAGGTCCATCAGGACGACTCCGTCGTCGAAGCCGGGCAGTCCGCGCGGCTGGGCGCGTTCGACGGCCGGCCGCCAGTCCGGTACGTACGCCGGGCGCGGCCGGGTCGCGGCGTGGCGGTGGCTGTCCATCACCGCGCGCCGGGCGATCGCCAGCAGCCAGGTCCGCGCCGAGGAGCGGCCCTCGAACCGGTGCAGGCTGCCGAGGGCCCGCAGGAACGTGTCCTGCGCGAGGTCGTCCACCGTCTGCGGGTCGGCGCCCAGGTGGGCGACGTAGCGCAGGACGTCACGGTGCAGGGCGCGCACGAACCGGTCGACGGCTTCCGCGTCGCCCGCGCGCGCGGCCAGCGCCAGCGCGGTCGTCGAGGCGTCGGCCGCCGCCGGTCTCCCGGCCGCGGGACGGCGGGGAGCGGGCAGGGAGGAGGGCAGGGAGGAGTCCATGACCTGGTGTCCTTCGCGAGGTCGGATTCCGGGCCGGCGGCGCGCGAGGGCGCGGCCGGTCCGGTGCACGGGGAGACGGCCGCACGGCGGCGCCGGGCGTCCCGGGGACGCCCGCGCCGGCGTACGGCCGTGGCCCGAGGCGCGCAGGGGCTGCCTCGGGGCACCGGCTGTCGTCAGGCGACAGCGGTCCCCGCGGGCGGACCCCGGGAGGTGATCGCGTGGACGAGGAGCAGCAGCCGCGGCGCCCGGTCCGTGCCGCGGCGCCGCACTCGTGCGCGTGGCCGCTCCGGGGCGGCCGGGACGACGGCGAACAGCATCCGCAGCGGGGCCGCCAGCCGTCCGGCGAAGGCCCGCAGGACGCGGAAGGCGGCCCGCTCGCCGTGCGCCAGCCACAGCCCGCACAGCAGCGCGGCCAGCAGATGAGCGGCCGGCATGCCGTACGACGACGGCCCGCCCCCCTCCGCGACGGCACCGGTGTAACCCATGAGGTCCGGGGCGTGCGGCACGTGCCCGTGGGCCGCACCCATGCCCATGTCCATGTCGGCATGGGCATGGGTGCCGGCCGGTCCCGCGGCCCGGGCCGCCGGGTGGGCGAGCGAGAACGCCGTGTGCAGGGCAGTCTGTGCCGCGACGACGACGGTCACGATCAGCGGCAGTCCGCGCTCACGGCCGGCCAGGCCCCAGCCCGCGGCGCCCGTCGCGGCGGCGCCCGCGCCCAGCGCCCACCAGGGCACCCGGTCGCCGGACATCAGGACGTGGCCGAGGGCGGCGAGCAGCACGCAGACGGCGGCGAACACCGCGGCCCGTACCGTGCGGGAACACCGCCCTGCTGTCATGGCGCCTCATCCTCGCATCAGGGGCCTCCGCCTCGCCCCCGGGTACGAGAGACGACCCCGCCTGCACTCGGTCCGCACCCTGTGGCGCGCGTCACACCGCCCCCGACGAGCGGCGGGAGACCCTCACACGGCGCCGCGTGAGGGTGACGGGCCGACGGTGCTGCTGTCGCCTGATTCGTGGTCACATCTCCCGGCCCGCCAGGACCCACTTCGACGGCAGCTCGATCCGGGTGCCGTCGGAGGCGAACTCGGTGGTGACCAGCGGGAGTTCACCGGAGGCGAGAACGGTGAGGCCGGCCGCCGCCAGATACACCGGCACCGCCGCGTCGGCGACCTCGCCGGGTGCGATGCCGTGCCGGAAGACCGGCGCGAGCTTCGGCGGCGGGCCGTCGGGGCTCTGCGCCAGGCCGCCCAGGACGGGCCGGGCGGCCTCCGAAAGCTCGACCAGGAAGGCCCGGCCGCGCTCCCCCAGCAGCGCGGCGGTGCCGTCGGCCAGCGCCTGCCGGTCGCCGGGCTCGCAACTGTGCAGGACGCCCCGCATATAGACGTTGGCGTCACCGAGTTCGGCGTGCAGCAGCTCCGCCTCGTCCCGCTCGGCCGCGTCCAGCAGCCGGTACGCCGCCTGCCCCGCGGGGTCGGCGCGGCGGGCGTGGTCGAGCGCCGCGACGGCCAGGTCGGCGCCGATGACGCGCGGGAAGCGGTCGGCGAGGAAACGGGTCTGCGTGCCGTTTCCGCAGCCGAGGTCCACCAGTGGCAGCACGGGGTCGAGCAGCCGCGGCTCGAAGAAGGCGAGGTGGCGGGCGGCGGTCACCGCCGGGTCCGCGTCCCAGAACACCGCCCCCGTCTCCCGGGGGGCCTCACGCCAGAAGCCCTCCCAGGCCGCCCGGTACCGACTCGTCACGCTCATGCCCAACTCCCCAGGTGTGGCGCCGATCCGCCGTAAGTGACGGGCCAGTACGGTGTATCGCTCCCCGGTGGCGCGGACAAGCGCCGTACACATTCCTTCACGCCTCGTTCGACGGGCGTACGCCGTTGTGCGCCCCCCACGACCGCGAAAGGCGCTGGTCAGCGTCTGGGGAGAGTCAGTTCGAACCAGACGGACTTGCCGGCGGCGGTGCGGCTGGCGCCCCACTCCCGCGCCAGCGTGCTCACCACGCGCAGTCCGCGCCCGGCCTCGTCGTCGGGTCCGGCACTCAGCAGGGTCGGCAGCTCGTGGTCGTCGTCGTCCACCTCGCACAGCAGCGTGTCCCCACGCACCAGCCGCATCGTCACCGGCCGGCCGTGCGAATGCCGTACGGCGTTGGTGACCACCTCGCTGACCATCAGCTCGGCCGGGCCGACCAGCTGGGCGAGCCCCCAGTCGTGGAGCTGTTCGCGGACCACGGCGCGGGCCCGGCCGGCCTGGGCGGGGTCGAGGGGGAAGGTCCACTCGGCGACGTCGTCGGGCTCGATGCCGGCCAGCCGGGCCAGCAGCAGGGCCACGTCGTCCTTGCGGCCCCCTCGCGTGTTGAGGGCACGGATGATGGTGTCGCAGGCGTCGTCCATGGAGGCGGCCGGGTGGGCGGCCGACTCGCACAGCGTCGCGAGGCCCACGCCGATGTCCTCGCCGCGCATCTCGACGAGGCCGTCGGTGCACATCACGAGCCGGTCGCCGGGCGCCACGCGCACGCGTACCGCCTCGAAGGGCACTCCTCCGACGCCGATGGGCGCGCCGGTGGGCAGGTCGAGGAGTTCGCTGCGCCCGTCGCCGGCGCGCACCAGCACGGGCGGGATGTGGCCCGCGTTGGCGAGGTGCAGCTCGCCCGCGATCGGGTCGTAGACGGCGTACAGGCAGGTGGCGAGGTAGGTCTCACCGAGGCGCTGGGCCAGGTCGTCGAGGTTGCGCAGGAGTCGCGCGGGCGGCAGGTCGAGGGCCGCCATCGTCTGCACGGCGGTTCGCAACTGGCCCATCATGGCCGCCGAGTTGAGGCCGTGGCCCATGACGTCGCCGACGACGAGCGCGGTGCGGGCGCCGGGCAGTTTCACGGAGTCGAACCAGTCGCCGCCGATACGCCCCAGCAGGGTGCCGGGCAGATAGCGGGTGGCGATGTCACAGCCCGCCATCCGCGGCGGTATGTGCGGCAGCATGCTGTCCTGGAGGGTCTCCGCGACGTTCTCCTGGTGGGTGTACATGCGCGCGTTGTCGAGCACCAGGCCCGCGCGGGCGGCGAGTTCGGCGCCGGTGACCCGGTCCATGTCGTTGAACTCGACGCGCTCGGGGTGGCGCAGCAGGATCATGAAGCCGAGGACGACGTGGCGTGCCTTCAGCGGGACGACGAGCATCGAACGGCCGGTGATCAGGGGCCGGATGTCGCGCTTGTCGAACTGTGAGGCGATGGCATGCCCCAACTGCTCGCTGATGCGCGGCACGAGGACGGGTTCGCCGCTGGTCATGCACTGGAAGAACGGCGTGTGTGCCGGAAAGGGCATGGCCTCGCCGACGGGCACCACGTCGTCCCAGCGGCCGGGTTCGTCGGTGTGCTCCAGGGCGACCCGGTGCCACATGGTCCTGGTGTCCGGCACGCCGTCGGGGAACCCCTCGCCGGCGACGACCTGTTCTCGCAGATAGGTGCCGGCGACGTCGGTGAAGCGCGGCACGACGGCCCTGCTGACCTCGCCGATGGTGCGGGCCAGGTCGAGGGAGGTACCGATCCTCCCGCTGACCTCGTTGAGGAACTCCAGGCGCTCGCGGACGGCGGCGTACTCGAGGTCCTCGCCCTCGTCGTCGGGCTCCTTGGGCAGGGGCCGGCCGGAGGCGGCGGCGCGGGCCGCCCGCTCGCGGCGGGCGCTGCGCCGGGCGCGCCGGGCGACACCCCAGTCGGGGGTGACGGGAACCCGGTCGTTCTGGCTGAACTCCAGCACGGGGTAGCCGAGTTCGAGTACCTGCGAGACGATGCGGGCGCTGTCACCGACGCTCATGCTGGGCAGGATCTCAGGGAGCCTGCGGGCCAGGTTCTCGGCGCCGGGGAAGTCGGTGTGCAGGGCGAATCCGGGCGCGACGCGCTCGACGATCCTCCCGTCCTCGGTGTCGGGCCGGTGCAGGGCCTGCGCGTCGGCGGCCAGCACGAGCAGCCGCTCGCTGCCGGGTCCCACGAGGGGGTACGCCCACCACAGCACGTCGACGCGGTTCCTCCCGCAGACGTCGGCCGGGGGGACCTCCGTCCCGCTGGGCACGGTCAGCCGGGCCCGCCCGGCCGATGGGTAGCCCAGGCCGCCGTCGAGGGAGGTCCCGAGTCCGGGTCCGAGGCCGTCGTAGGGCGCGTACTCCTCGTGCGGCGGGCCGTCGTCGATGTCGGGGAGGGCGCCGGAGACGGGGAGCAGGTCGATGGCGTACCGGCCGATCGCCTCGTCCTTGCTGACGCCGAACAGCCGACGGGCGCCGCTGCTCCAGTGGGAGACGAGGCCGGCCCGGTCGACGACGACCACCGCGAGGGGGATGCGTCCGGTGTCCGCGGCTTCGGTCGCGGCACCGCTCCCGGCTCCGCGGCTGGGAGGCGTGTCCCGCTCGGTGCCACGGTCCATGGCCCAGACCCTCTCTCCCCAGAGCTGCACAAGATCTGCCCCGCAGCCACCACCGTACGGCGCCCGCCACTTCGGATGTGCGGCAATTCTGGAATTGGTTTCACCGGGGAAGTGCTGGGTAACGGCCCTCCCCGGTGTTTCCCCGGACGGTCGGACTCAGTCCCCGTGACCCAGTGGCAGATCACGTTCCGGGCGCCCGCCGCCGGCCATGCGCAGCACGGTGGCGACCGGCGGGTGACCCGCGGCGATGACGGTGTACTCACCGCAGGAGAGGTCGATGAAGCGGAAGGTGCCGTCCGGGCCCGTGGTGAGGGTGTCCACCCCGTTGCCCGCGGCGTCCAGCAGCGTCACGCGCGCGTCCTCGACGGGCAGTGCGCCGGCGGCCCGGACCGTGCCGCACAGGACGGCGCCGCCGGCGAGTTCGACGTCCTGCCGGGTCTCCCGCAAGGCCTGCACGCAGACCGGCAGACCGGCAGACCGGCAGGGCGGCAGGGCGGCCGGGCGGCCGGGCGGAAGGCGGGGGCGCTGGCGGCGAGGGTGTACTCGCCGGCCACCGGCTCGCTGATGACATACCCGCCCTCGCGTCCGCTGCGGGTGCCGGCGACGACCTCGCCGTGGACGTTGGTGAGGGTGACGGCCGCGTCCCGCACGGGTGTGCCGTCGGCGGTGCGGGCGGCCCCGGCGAGGCGTCCGGCGCCACCGGGGACGACGTCCGGCTCGACGGGGCGCTCGCCGACGGTCACGGAGACGGCCTGCGGCTGGTGCCCGCCGGTGGCGGCGATCAGGACGTAGGAGCCGGAGCCGGGGGTGGCCGGCGCGTACCGCCCGTCCTCGCTGCTGGCGCCGCGCCCCGATCTGCTGTCCGGCGACGTCGACGAGAACCACTCGAACCGGTGAGGTGGAGCAACGGTCAGGAGCCGTCGGGCTCTTGACCGCTCGTGAGCCATCTCCGGACCCTGACCACGTGTCGACCCCAGGTGCTTGCCGACCTGGGGCAACGTGCTGACCTGAGCTACTTCTCGACCTCGGTGGCGAGCTTGGTGAGGATCGCGTCGTAGATCCGGCCGAGACCCTTGGGGGCGAAGGTCCTCTCGAAGAATCCGCCGATGCCGCCCGCGCCGGTCCAGGTCGTGGTCACGACGACGCGCGACTTCCCCTCCCCGGCCGGGGTGACCCGCCAGACGGTGACCATCGAGGAGTTGCGGTCCTTCTCGACCAGCTCGCCGTCGGTGGGCTCGGTGACCTCCAGGAGGCAGTCACGGACGCGCTTGCTGGTGGCCTGGAGCTTCCAGTGGACGAGGGTGCCCTCGCCGTCGCCGCCCTCGCGCACCTCGTACTCGCTGAACTGCTCCGGCAGCAGCTTCGCGCGCGTGCCGCTGTAGTCGGCGATCGCGTCGAACACCGTGTCCGGGGCCGCCGCGACGACCCGCTCGGTGGTGGCCTCGACCTGCGCCATGGGGTTCCTCCAGGTCCTTGTTGCTCGGTGGTTCCTCGGATCGGGGCAAGCCAACCACCCCGGTCCCCGGCCGCCCAAATCGGGGTTGCCGAAGCGGTCGCGGGCCGGTCGGAAAGGGTCCTCGCACGATCATGGGAACAAGTGTTCTATTGTGGGGCCAGTGCTACCGAGGAGGCGCCATGCGCTGGGAGAACCTCACCGCGGAACCCACCGCGGAACCCCGTCACGACCGGCCGGCCGACCCCGCGCTGTTCGGCGCGGACGCGGTCACGGTCCGGACCGTCGACACCCCTGAATTCGCCGGCATCACCTTCCACGAGATCCGCGCCCGCACGATCCTCAACCGGGTGCCGGGCGCTTCCCGGATGCCGTTCGAATGGACGGTGAACCCCTACCGTGGCTGCACGCACGCGTGCGTGTACTGCTTCGCCCGCAAGACGCACGGCTATCTCGACCTCGACACCGGCATCGGCTTCGACACCCAGATCGTCGTGAAGGTGAACGCCCCGGAGCTGCTGCGCCGCCAGCTCGCCTCGCCCCGCTGGCACGGCGAGCACGTCGCGATGGGCACCAACGTCGACTGCTACCAGCGCGCGGAGGGCCGCTACCGGCTGATGCCGGGCATCCTGACCGCCCTGCGCGACCGGGCGAACCCCTTCTCGATCCTGACCAAGGGCACCCTGATCCTGCGCGACCTCGACCTGCTGAAGCAGTCCGCCGAGGTGACCGACGTCGGCGTCTCGGTGTCGGTCGGCTTCACCGACACCGAGCTGTGGCGCACCGTCGAGCCGGGCACCCCGGCCCCGCAGCGGCGCCTGGACGTCGTACGGACCCTCACCGAGCACGGCATCGGCTGCGGTGTGCTGATGGCGCCGGTGATCCCCTTCCTCGGCGACCAGCCGGCCCAACTGCGGGCCACCGTACGGGCGATCGCCGCGTCCGGGGCCACCTCCGTCACTCCGCTGGCGCTGCATCTGCGGCCGGGCGCCCGCGAGTGGTTCATGGCCTGGCTGGGAGCGCACCACCCGCATCTGGTGCGCCGCTACGAGCGGCTGTACGCGGACGGCGCCTACGCGCCCAAGTGGTACCAGCGCCGGATCACCCGTCAGGTCCACGACCTCGCCGAGGAGTACGGCATCGGCCCCACGCGCGCGGAGATGCCCCGCCGGATCCGGCGGACCGAGACGACGACGGAGCCCGCCGAGGCCGGACCGACCCAACTCACGCTGCTCTGAGCGCGTTCGAGGGCAACCGGCGGCCCAATCGGGTCAAGTATCACCAGAACAGGTTCTTCCGGGCTCCGATTCCGGGACGATGCGCCGAGGACCGTGATCCACGCGGTCCGTCGACCTCCGTCCTGGGAGGACCCCATGAGGAAGCGCGCAGCCGTGCTGTGCGGTGCCGCCGCCGTCGTCGTCGCCGGGGCGCTGACCGCCGTGCCCGCCGGCGCGAGCCCGTCGCCCGCCGCCGAGGCCCTGCCGGCCGCCAGGCCGGCCTGGAAGAAGTGCGCCACCACCGACCACCCGACCCTGCAGTGCGCGTCCCTGAAGGTGCCGCTCGACCACGCGAACCCGGGCGGGAGGCAGATCACGCTCGCGCTGTCCCGCGTCCCGCACACCGCGAAGACCTACCAGGGGCCGCTGCTGGTCAACCCCGGCGGCCCCGGGGGCAGCGGACTGACCCTCGCTCCCTTCGTCGCCTCGTCGCTGCCGAAGAAGGTCGCCGCGCAGTACGACGTCATCGGCTTCGACCCGCGCGGGGTGGGCCGCAGCACGCCGGCCCTGAACTGCCGGCCGGACCACTTCGCCCCGGTGCGCCCGGACTCCGTCCCCTCCACCGGCGAGGCCGAGCGCGCCAACCTCGACCGGGTCAGGTCCTTCGCCGAGAACTGCGGCAAGAAGTACGCGAGCGTGCTGCCGTACATCGACACCCTCAGCGCGGTCCGGGACCTGGACCTGATCCGCCGGGCCGTCGGCGCGCAGAAACTGAACTACTTCGGTTACTCGTACGGCACCTACCTCGGCGCGGTCTACGCCAAGCTGTACCCGGAGCGGGTGCGGCGCCTCGTCCTCGACTCGATCGTCGACCCCACCGGTGTCTGGTACGACAACAACCTCACGCAGGACCAGGCGTTCAACGACCGCCACCGCGCCCTGATGGCCTGGATCGCCAAGCACGACGCCACCTACCGGCTGGGTACCGACCCGGCCCGTGTCGAGGCGCGCTGGTACGCGATGCGGGCCACGCTGGCGAAGAAGCCGGCGGGCGGCAGGGTGGGCCCCTCCGAACTGGAGGACACGTTCATGCCGGGCGGTTACTACAACGGTTACTGGCCGTATCTGGCCAAGGCGTTCGCCGCGTACGCCAACGACCACGACGCCGGGCCCCTGGTCGAGACGTACGAGAACTTCGGCGCGGTCGATGCCGCCGGGGGCAACGGCTACAGCGTCTACACGGCGGTGCAGTGCCGTGACGCCTACTGGCCGCGCGACTGGCACGAGTGGCGCTCCGACAACTGGTCGGCGTACCGGAAGGCGCCGTTCATGACCTGGAACAACGCCTGGTACAACGCGCCGTGCGCGTTCTGGCCGACCCGCTCGCGTGGTCCGGTCAACGTCGCCAACGGGCAGCTTCCGCCGGTCCTGCTGTTCCAGGCGACGGACGACGCGGCCACCCCCTACCAGGGCGGGGCGATGATGCACGCCCTGCTCGGCGGGTCCCGCCTCGTCGTCGAGGAGGGCGGCGGCAACCACGGCATCACACTGAGCGGAAACGCCTGCCTGGACAGGCATCTGGCGGCCTACCTGGCCGACGGCACGGTGCCGCGCGGGACCGGAGCGGTGGACGCGGTGTGCGAGGCGCTGCCCGACCCGAAGCCGCTGACCGCGAAGGTCGCCACGGGCACGGCGCACGGTTCGACGCTGCACGGGCTGCTCGGCTTCCGCGGCTGACGCACCGGGGCCGCTCGGCGCGGCCGCGACCCGTCGGGGGCGTTGTCGGACCCATGGTCCACCATGGACGCATGAGCGAACTGACCAGGATTCCCGCCCCCGACGGCGTCGCCGCCGCCGCTCAGTACACGCATGTGGTGCTGGGCACGGGCCGTTTCGTGGCCGTCTCCGGTCAGCTCCCCCTGGACGAGAACCGCCGTCTGGTCGGCGCGGGCGATCCGGGGGCCCAGGCCGCCCAGGTCTTCGAAAATCTGCGGCGCTGCCTGGCCGCCGCCGGAGCGACCTTCGACGACGTCGTCAAACTCACCTATTTCGTCACGGACATGGCGCACATGCCGGCGATCCGCGTGGCCCGCGCCGCGCACATACCCGACGACCGGCTGCCGGCCGCCTCGGCCGTGCAGGTCGCCGCGCTGGTCCGGCCGGAGTTCCTGATGGAGATCGAGGCGTTCGCGGTGATCGGCGCATGACGGTGCTCGGCATACGCGAGATGACCCTCGCCGACTGCGGCCGTGTGTCGGAGATCCGCATCCGCGGCTGGCAGAGCGCCTACCGGGGCCTGATGCCGCAGTCGTACCTCGACGCGCTGAGCGTGTCCGAGGACGCCGAGCGCCGCCGGGGGTGGTTCGCGCGCGGCGACGGCAGCGTGGTGAACCTGGTCGCGGACAGCGGTGGCGAGGTGGTGGGCTGGGCGGCCCACGGCGCCTACCGCGAAGGCGAAGTGCGCACCGATGACGCCGAGTTGTACGCCATCTACGTCGACCCGGCCCGTCTCGGCGCCGGCATCGGCCAGGCCCTGCTCGCCGAGTCGGTCCGGCGGAGCACGGCGGCCGGCCGCCCTCGCATGCACCTGTGGGTGGTCGAGGGCAACACGGCGGCCCGTCGTTTCTACGAGCGCGCGGGCTTCCACGCGGACGGCGCGCAGGAACCTTTCGAGGTGGACGGAGTGAAGGTGCCGGAGGTGCGGTACACCCGGCGGCTCACCGCCTGACCCCACCGCGACGGCCCGGCGGCTCACCGACTGACCCACCGCGGCCGGCCCGGCGGCTCATCGCTGGCGGGGAATGCGCGCCAGCGCCCGCACCGCCGCCTCCGCGAGGACCGGGTGGGCGAGTGCGTCGGTCAGCACGGGCCGGGCGCGGCCGTCGCCGAGGCTGCCGAGGCCGTCCACGCAGGCGAGGGCGACCCGCCGGTAGGGGTCGTGCGGGCGCAGCCGCCGCCGCAGGGTCGTGATCAGCGCGGGTACCGCCTCGGGCGCGCGCAGTTCCACCAGGAGCCGCACGGGGTGCAGGGCGTAGGCGACGCGCAGTTCGTTGGTGGCGAGGGTGGCCGCCGCCCGCGCTGTCCGGGGGTCGTCGAGGCGGGCCAGGGCGTGGGCGGCACCGGCGCAGCGGTCCGGGTCGCGGTGGTTGAGGAACAGCACGAGTGCCTCGAAGGCACGCCGGTCCCCCGCCAGCCCGAGGCGGAACGCGGCCAGTTCCCTGGCCCACAGGGGCTGCCCGGCGGCGGTGAGCACCTCGGCGAGCGCGTCCCGGTCCCCGGTGGCCGCCAGTTCCTCGAAGCGGGCGGTTCCTCCCGACTCCTGCCGTAAGCGCTCCGTGAGCGTTCGCAACTCGTCGTCCATGAAGGGGAGCCTAGAGCGGTGGTGACGGCGTCGGGAGCTACATCACAAACCCGGGGGCTGGCGCGCTCGTTACCCACCGGTTAAGCTCATACGAGCGAGTTACCCACTCGCACCCCCGTTCGTGACGGCCTGGTGACGCAGCCGCCACGGCGGAGTCGGTTCGGTACCTCAGGTACCGCTTGTACGACCCGGCCACGGGACAGGGCCGGTCGGTTCTCCACCGTTCCCCGGACGTGTGCACGTCCGCTGCGACGGCCCCGGGCGTGTGCGCTCGCAGCCCGGCAACACCCGCACCGAGCACTCCTCTTCACGCACCCCCGGTGCGTCCTGGCCGCCCTTCGGGGCCGCCGGGCGCACCCGGGGCCGCTTCCAGTCGTCACCCTCATTCCTGGAGTCCGCGATGGCCGCTCCCCTGTCCCCCGCCCCTTCCTCAGCCCTGCGGACGATCGCCGTGGTCGGTCTCGGCACCATGGGCACCGGCATCACCGAGGTCCTGGCCACGGCCGGCCGCGAGGTGATCGGCATCGACATCAGCGAGGCCCAGGCCGCGCGCTCGCTCGCCGCCCTGGAGGCCTCCACCGCCCGCGCCGTGGAGCGCGGCCGGCTCACCGAGCAGGAGCGCGCCGACGCCCTCGCCCGGGTCCGCACCTGCACCGGCCTCGCGGCGGCGGCCGACGCCGACCTGGTCATCGAGGTGGCGCCGGAGTCGTACGAGATCAAGCAGCAGATCTTCCGGGAGCTGGACGGGATCGTGCGGCCCGAGGCGATCCTGGCGACCGGCACCAACGCGCTGTCCGTGACCCGGCTCGCCGCCGACTCGGCGCGCCCCGAGCGCGTGCTGGGCCTGCACTTCTTCAACCCGGCGCCCGCGATGAAGCTGGTCGAGGTCGTCTCCTCGGTGCTGACCGCCCCGGCCGCCGTCGCCGCGGTCACCGACCTCGCCCTCGAACTGGGCAAGGAGCCGGTCGCGGTCGGCGACCGCCCCGGTTTCGTCGCGGACGGGCTGCTGTTCGGCTACCTCAACCAGGCCGCCGCGATGTACGAGGCGAAGTACGCCTCCCGTGAGGACATCGACGCCGCGATGCGGCTGGGCTGCGGCCTGCCGATGGGCCCGCTCGCGCTGCTCGACCTGATCGGCATCGACACCGCCCGCACGGTCCTGGAGGCCATGTACGCCGAGTCCCACGACCGGCTGCACGCCCCCGCGCCGATCCTCAAGCAGCTCGGCGAGGCGGGCCTGACCGGCCGCAAGTCGGGCCGCGGCTTCTACACCTACGACGCCCCCGGCGGCTCGACGGTCGTGCCGGACGCCCTGACGCCCGCGGCCGGCGCGTCCGGGACCCCCGGCCGTACCGTGCGCAGTGTCGGCGTGGCCGGCTCGGGCACGATGGCCTCCGGCATCGCCGAGGTGTTCGCCAAGGCGGGCTACGACGTCGTCCTGGCCGCCCGCAGCGAGGAAAAGGCGCAGACCGCCAAGGCGCGGATCGGCAAGTCCCTCGCGCGTTCCGTCGACAAGGGCCGGCTCACCGCCGAGGCCGCCGCCCAGACCCTGGAGCGGATCACCCCGGCCGGCTCCTACGACGCCTTCGCGGACGTCGATCTGGCCGTCGAGGCGGTCGCCGAGGACCTGGACGTGAAGCGGCAGCTGTTCGCGGCGCTGGACAAGGTGTGCAGGCCGGGTGCGGTGCTGGCGACGACGACCTCCTCGCTGCCGGTCGTCGCGCTGGCCCGCGCCACCTCGCGTCCGCAGGACGTGATCGGCATGCACTTCTTCAACCCGGCGCCCGCGATGAAGCTGGTCGAGGTCGTCCGCACGGTGCTGACGGCCGACGACGTCCACGCGAGCGTCCACGAGGTCTGCGGCAGGATCAGGAAGCACGCCGTGGACTGCGGCGACCGCGCGGGCTTCATCGTGAACGCCCTGCTGTTCCCGTACCTCAACAACGCGATCAAGATGGTGCAGGAGCACTACGCCTCCCTCGACGACATCGACGCGGCGATGAAGCTGGGCGGCGGCTATCCGATGGGCCCCTTCGAGCTGCTGGACGTCGTCGGGCTGGACGTCTCGCTGGCGATCGAGAAGGTGCTGCACCGCGAGTTCCGCGACCCCGGGCTGGCCCCGGCGCCGCTCCTGGAGCACTTGGTGGCCGCGGGCTGCCTCGGCCGCAAGACGGGCCGGGGCTTCCGCGAACATGCCCGCCGCTGACGGCGCCGGCGACCGGCCGGGGGCCGTCGAGGACTGGGGCGGGCTGCTCGGCACGACGGTCCCCTCCCCGCCCGCCTGGGGCGGGGAGGGGACCGGACAGGCGCACCGAGCTGCGCACATGCAGTACGTTCAGGGCATGCCCCAGCCCGCCAAGTCCTCACGTACACCCGCCACGCCCGACGCGCCGGAGAGTGCCGCGGGCTCCCGTGCGGCGGCCCAGCGCCTCAAGATGCGCCGCGAGCTGGCGGCCGCGGCGATGGAGCTGTTCGCGACCAAGGGGTACGAGGCCACCACCGTCGACGAGATCGCGGCCGCGGCCGGGGTCGCCCGCCGGACCTTCTTCCGCCACTTCCGTTCCAAGGAAGAGGCGATCTTCCCCGATCACGACGACACCCTGATCCGGGCGGAGGCGGTGCTGAACGCGGCTCCCGCGCACGAGCATCCGCTCGACACGGTGTGCCGCGGCATCAAGGAAGTCATGAAGATGTACGCGGCGCGGCCGGAGATCTCGGTCGCCCGCTACAAGCTCACCCGCGAGGTGCCCACCCTGCGTGAGGCGGAGATCGCGTCGGTGGCCCGTTACGAGCGGCTCTTCACCCGCTATCTGCTGGGCCACTTCGACGAGCACGCCCACGACGACGACGCCAACGACGATCCGCTGTTGGCCGAGGTCGCCGCCTCCGCCGTGGTCACCGCCCACAACCACGTGCTGCGGCGCTGGCTGCGGGCCGGCGGCCAGGGCGATGTGGAGGCCCAGCTCGACCACGCCTTCGCAATCGTGCAGAAGACGTTCGGGAACGGCATCGGCGCCGGACGCAGCATGGCCCCGGCCCGTCAGGCTCCCGCGTCCGTCTCCGCGCGCGGTGAAGTCCTGGTGACGGTCGCCCGCACCGACGCCCCCCTGCACGAGGTCATGCGGACCATCGAGCAGGCCCTCAAGGAGCGCTGAACCGCCTCTCAGGACCCTTCACCAGCACAGGACGCCTGTGACGACGGCCACCCCACGGGGTGGCCGTTTTGGCATGTCAGAGCCCCTTTTCGCGCGGATTTCCGAGGCCGTTCGATCGATCATCGCTCATTTGTTACGTAAAGATTTCATCTGAGGGGAAGTTCTGGCACTCAGTGCCTTGCGAGGTGACACGCCGTGTCATACGTTGAAGGAGTCCGGGCGGCCGGCGTGCAGAGACCTTTCGTACGCCGGCTGTCCCCGCAAGCTCATGGCCTGCGCGCCCGGACGCCTGCGTCACAGGCAACCTCCCGCGCCACAAAGCGCTGCCGGACCACACACCCGCCGAACCGACGGCACACCCCCATCCACCCTCAGCAGCACCGCCGTAACCCTCAGCGCCCCTCCCTCAGGGCGCTCACCGCCGGAGGCAATACCGTGACCGTGAAGGACATCCTGGACGCGATCCAGTCGCCGGATTCGACCCCGGACGACTTCGCCGCTCTGCCGCTCCCCGAGTCGTACCGCGCGATCACCGTGCACAAGGACGAGACGGAGATGTTCGCCGGGCTCGCCACCCGCGACAAGGACCCCCGCAAGTCGATCCACCTGGACGACGTGCCGGTGCCGGAACTCGGCCCGGGTGAGGCCCTGGTGGCCGTGATGGCCTCCTCGGTCAACTACAACTCCGTGTGGACGTCGATCTTCGAGCCGATGGCCACCTTCGGCTTCCTGGAGCGCTACGGCAAGCTCAGCGAGCTGACCAGGCGCCATGATCTGCCGTACCACATCATCGGCTCCGACCTCGCGGGCGTCGTCCTGCGCACCGGCCCCGGCGTCAACGCCTGGAAGCCCGGCGACGAGGTCGTCGCCCACTGCCTGTCCGTCGAGCTGGAGTCCAGCGACGGCCACAACGACACGATGCTCGACCCCGAGCAGCGCATCTGGGGCTTCGAGACCAACTTCGGCGGCCTCGCCGAGATCGCCCTGGTCAAGTCCAACCAGCTGATGCCCAAGCCCGGCCACCTCAGCTGGGAGGAGGCCGCCGCCCCGGGCCTGGTCAACTCCACCGCCTACCGGCAGCTGGTCTCCCGCAACGGCGCCGGCATGAAGCAGGGCGACAACGTGCTCATCTGGGGCGCGAGCGGCGGACTCGGCTCCTACGCCACGCAGTTCGCGCTGGCCGGCGGCGCCAACCCCATCTGTGTCGTCTCCAGCGAGCAGAAGGCGGACATCTGCCGGGCCATGGGCGCCGAGGCGATCATCGACCGCACCGCCGAGGACTACAAGTTCTGGAAGGACGAGCACACCCAGGACCCCAAGGAGTGGAAGCGTTTCGGCAAGCGCATCCGCGAACTGACCGGCGGCGAGGACGTGGACATCGTCTTCGAGCACCCGGGCCGCGAGACCTTCGGCGCCTCCGTGTACGTCACGCGCAAGGGCGGCACCATCGTCACCTGCGCCTCCACCTCCGGCTACAACCACGAGTACGACAACCGCTATCTGTGGATGTCCCTCAAGAAGATCGTCGGCTCGCACTTCGCCAACTACCGCGAGGCCTGGGAGGCCAACCGGCTCGTCGCGAAGGGAAAGATCCACCCGACGCTGTCGAAGGTCTACTCCCTTCAGGAGACCGGCCAGGCCGCCTACGACGTGCACCGCAACCTCCACCAGGGCAAGGTGGGCGTGCTCTGCCTGGCCCCCGAGGAGGGGCTCGGTGTGCGCGACGAGGCCAAGCGCGCGCAGCACATCGACGCCATCAACCGCTTCCGGAACATCTGAGGTCGAAGATGACAGAGCGTCAGTCCTCCGGTGCACGGAGGGAAAAGGACCGGCCGTGGTTGATGCGGACCTACGCCGGCCACTCCACCGCCGAGGCGTCCAACGAGCTGTACCGGCGCAACCTCGCCAAGGGCCAGACCGGCCTGTCGGTGGCGTTCGACCTGCCGACCCAGACCGGCTACGACTCCGACCACGTCCTCGCCCGCGGCGAGGTCGGCCGGGTCGGCGTGCCGATCGCGCACGTCGGTGACATGCGCCGGCTGTTCCAGGACATCCCCCTGGAGCAGATGAACACCTCGATGACGATCAACGCCACGGCCATGTGGCTGCTGGCGCTCTACCAGGTCGTCGCCGAGGAGCAGGGTGCGGACATCACCCTGCTCCAGGGCACGACCCAGAACGACATCGTCAAGGAGTACCTGTCCCGGGGCACCCATGTCTTCCCGCCCGGGCCGAGCCTGCGTCTGACGACCGACATGATCGCGTACACGGTCTCCCACATGCCCAAGTGGAACCCGATCAACATCTGCAGCTACCACCTGCAGGAGGCGGGAGCCACACCGGTCCAGGAGATCGCGTACGCGATGTCGACGGCGATCGCCGTGCTGGACGCGGTCCGCGACAGCGGCCAGGTCCCGCAGGAGCGCATGGGCGACGTCGTCGGCCGCATCTCCTTCTTCGTGAACGCGGGTGTCCGCTTCGTCGAGGAGATGTGCAAGATGCGCGCCTTCGGCCGCATCTGGGACCGCGTCACCCGTGAGCGCTACGGCATCGAGAACCCCAAGCACCGCCGCTTCCGCTACGGCGTCCAGGTCAACTCCCTCGGCCTGACCGAGGCGCAGCCGGAGAACAACGTCCAGCGGATCGTGCTGGAGATGCTGGCCGTGACCCTCTCCAAGGACGCACGCGCGCGTGCCGTGCAGCTGCCTGCCTGGAACGAGGCGCTGGGCCTGCCCCGTCCCTGGGACCAGCAGTGGTCGCTGCGCATGCAGCAGGTGCTGGCCTACGAGAGCGACCTGCTGGAGTACGAGGACATCTTCGAGGGCTCGAAGGTGATCGAGGCGAAGGTGGGCGAGCTCGTCGAGGCATCGCTCACCGAGATCGAGCGGATCCAGGAGATGGGCGGCGCCATGGCCGCCGTCGAGTCCGGCTACCTCAAGTCGCAGCTGGTCTCCTCCCACGCCGAGCGCAGGGGCCGTATCGAGTCCGGCCAGGAGAAGATCGTCGGCGTCAACGTCTTCGAGACGACCGAGCCGAACCCGCTGACCGCCGATCTCGACACGGCGATCCAGACGGTCGACCCGGCCGTCGAGGCGCGGGTGATCGCCTCCCTCCAGAAGTGGCGCGACACCCGCTACCAGCCGCCCTTCAACCATCCGCGCCCCTGCAAGGCGCTGGAGAAGCTGAAGGAGGCCGCCAAGGGCACCGGCAACCTCATGGAGGCCACCCTGGAGTGCGCCCGTGCCGGTGCCACGACCGGCGAGTGGGCCGGGGCCCTGCGTGAGGTGTTCGGTGAGTTCCGCGCCCCGACGGGCGTCTCGTCGGCGCCGGTGGCGGTCCCCGCCGAGGAGGGCTCGGCCATGTCCGAGGTGCGCCGCAAGGTCGCCCTGACCGCCCAGGACCTGGGCGTCGGCAAGCTGCGCTTCCTGGTCGGCAAGCCCGGCCTGGACGGGCACTCCAACGGCGCCGAGCAGATCGCCGTACGCGCGCGTGACGCCGGCTTCGAGGTGGTCTACCAGGGCATCCGGCTGACGCCTGAGCAGATCGTGGACGCGGCCGTCGCCGAGGACGTGCACGCCGTCGGCCTGTCGATCCTGTCCGGATCGCACGCCCAGCTGGTGCCCGATGTCCTCGAACGGCTCCGTGTGGCCGGTGCCACAGACATTCCGGTGATCGCCGGTGGCATCATCCCAGGCGGGGACGCCGAACAACTGCGGGCCGCGGGAGTGGCAGCCGTGTTCACCCCGAAGGACTTCGACATCACCGCGATCATCGGCCGCATAGTCGACGAGATCCGCACAGCGAACAAGCTCGACCCGCTCACGCTCGACCCCCTGGAGGTCCCCGCATGACCGTCAACCGTCTGCGTCCCCGCCGCTCGTGTCTCGCGGTTCCGGGCAGCAATCCCCGCTTCCTGGAGAAGGCGCAGGGCCTCCCGGCCGACCAGGTCTTCCTCGACCTGGAGGACGCGTGCGCCCCGCTCGCCAAGCCCGAGGCGCGGCACACCATCGTCAAGTTCCTCAACGAGGGTGACTGGACGGGCAAGACGAGGGTCGTGCGCGTCAACGACTGGACGACCGAGTGGACGTACCGCGATGTCGTCACGGTCGTCGAGGGCGCGGGCCCGAACCTGGACTGCATCATGCTGCCGAAGGTGCAGAGCGCCCAGCAGGTCATGGCGCTGGACCTCCTGCTGACCCAGATCGAGAAGACGATGGGCTTCGAGGTCGGCCGGATCGGCATCGAGGCGCAGATCGAGAACGCCCAGGGCCTCAACAACGTCAACGAGATCGCCCAGGCCAGCCCCCGCATCGAGACGATCATCTTCGGCCCGGCCGACTTCATGGCGTCGATCAACATGAAGTCGCTGGTCGTGGGCGAGCAGCCGCCCGGCTACCCGGCGGACGCCTACCACTACATCCTCATGAAGATCCTGATGGCCGCCCGCGCCAACGACCTCCAGGCGATCGACGGCCCCTACCTCCAGATCCGCAACGTCGACGGCTACCGCGCGGTCGCCCAGCGCGCCGCCGCACTCGGCTTCGACGGCAAGTGGGTGCTGCACCCGGGCCAGGTCGAGGCCTCCAACGAGATCTTCTCGCCGTCCCAGGAGGACTACGACCACGCCGAGCTGATCCTGGACGCGTACGACTACTACACCTCCGAGGCGGGCGGCAAGAAGGGCTCGGCGATGCTCGGCGACGAGATGATCGACGAGGCCAGCCGCAAGATGGCCCTGGTCATCTCCGGCAAGGGCCGCGCGGCCGGCATGCGGCGCACCACCAAGTTCGAGATCCCGGAGGGCTGAGCGCGATGCAGTTCGGACGCACCTACGAGGAGTTCGAGGTCGGCGCGGTCTACAAGCACTGGCCCGGGAAGACGGTCACCGAGTACGACGACCACCTCTTCTGCCTCCTCACCATGAACCACCACCCGCTCCACATGGACAGCAACTACGCGGAGCACACGACGGACTTCGGCAAGAACGTCGTCGTCGGGAACTACATCTATTCCCTGCTGCTCGGCATGTCCGTGCCCGACGTCTCGGGCAAGGCGATCGCCAACCTGGAGATCGAGTCGCTCAGGCACGTGGCGCCGACCTTCCACGGCGACACCCTCTACGGCGAGACGACCGTGCTCGACAAGTGGCCGTCGAAGTCGAAGAACGACCGCGGCATCGTCCACGTCGAGACCAAGGGCTACAAGCAGGACGGCACGCTCGTGTGCGTGTTCCGCCGCAAGGTGATGGTGCCGACCGAGACGTACATCAAGGAGCGCGGCGGCGAGCAGCCCGGCCGCCCCCAGCTCAAGGAGCAGGAGAAGTAGTCATGGCGCGCCTCGCCCAGACCGCAGGTCTGACCGACGTCCAGCAGGAGATCCTCGCCACCGTCCGCGATTTCGTGGACAAGGAGATCCTCCCGGTCGCCACCGAACTGGAGCACCGCGACGAGTACCCGCAGCAGATCGTCGACGGCCTCAAGGAGCTGGGCCTGTTCGGCCTGATGATCCCCGAGGAGTACGGGGGTCTGGGTGAGTCGCTCCTGACGTACGCGCTGTGCGTCGAGGAGATCGCCCGCGGCTGGATGTCCGTCTCCGGCATCATCAACACGCACTTCATCGTGGCGTACATGCTCAAGCAGCACGGCACGCAGGAGCAGAAGGACCACTTCCTGCCGCGGATGGCGGCCGGCGACATCCGGGGCGCGTTCTCGATGTCGGAGCCGGGTCTGGGCTCGGACGTCTCGGCGATCACCTCCAAGGCGGTGAAGGACGGCGAGGAGTACGTCCTGAACGGCCAGAAGATGTGGCTGACGAACGGCGGTACGTCCTCTCTGGTGGCCGTTCTCGTGCGAAGTGACGAAGGACACCCCGAGGGGTCCGCGCCCCACAAGTCGATGACCACCTTCCTGGTGGAGAAGGAGCCCGGCTTCGGCGAGGTCCGCCCCGGCCTCACCATCCCGGGCAAGATCGACAAGATGGGCTACAAGGGCGTCGACACCACCGAGCTGATCATGGACGGCCTGCGCATTCCCGCCGACCGCGTGCTCGGCGGGGTCACCGGCCGCGGTTTTTACCAGATGATGGACGGCGTGGAGGTCGGCCGCGTCAACGTCGCCGCGCGTGGCTGCGGCGTCGCCCAGCGTGCCTTCGAGCTGGGCGTGAGCTACGCCCAGCAGCGCCACACCTTCGGCAAGCCGATCGCCCAGCACCAGGCCATCCAGTTCAAACTGGCCGAGATGGCTACCAAGGTCGAGGCCGCCCATGCCATGATGGTGAACGCCGCGCGCAAAAAGGACTCGGGGGAACGAAACGACCTTGAGGCAGGGATGGCGAAGTATCTCGCCTCCGAGTACTGCAAGGAGGTCGTGGAGGACGCCTTCCGGATCCACGGCGGCTACGGCTTCTCCAAGGAGTACGAGATCGAGCGCCTCTACCGCGAGGCCCCGATGCTGCTCATCGGTGAAGGAACCGCCGAGATCCAGAAGATGATCATCGGCCGCAGGCTGCTCGAAGAGTATCGATTCCAGGGCTAGATGTCCGGTTGGGGGTGTTTTCTTCGAGAAGAAGATCACACCCCGTCAACCCGCTTCCGCCATCGACTCGGCTTTCCGGCTTACCCAGTTGCGGCCCCGAACCGCTACGATCGCGGGAAAGCCGCCGTCCCCCCGTCGAAGCGCGGCATCATTCGCTACGAAGGTCATCCATGCCCCACAGCCAAACCTCTGCACCTCGCGACAGCCTGGCCGGCGTACGCCTTGCGCGCGGAGCATCGCCGTGGCTCCTCCCGACCGTCGCCACCGCCGCCGTCAGCCTGGTCCGCGCCCGCCGCTCGGGCGTCGCCAAGGCCGTCGCCGTGCCCGCCACCGCTCTCGCGGCGGGCATGCTGTGGTTCTTCCGCGACCCCGAACGAGAGATCGCGTCCGGCAGGGTCATCTCCCCTGCCGACGGTGTGGTGCAGAGCATCATGCCGTGGAAGGACGGACGGACCCGCGTCGCGATCTTCATGAGCCCGCTCAACGTCCACGTCAACCGCGCCCCGCTGGCCGGCACCGTGACGTCGGTCGAGCACATCCCCGGCGGGTTCGTGCCGGCCTTCAACAAGGAGAGCGAGAACAACGAGCGCGTCGTCTGGCACTTCGACACCGAACTCGGTGACATCGAGATGATCCAGATCGCCGGCGCCGTCGCCCGCCGTATCGTCCCCTACCTCCCCGAGGGCACGAAGGTCGAGCAGGGCGAGCGGATCGGCCTGATCCGCTTCGGTTCACGTGTCGACATCTACCTGCCCGAGGGCGTGGACGTCGCGGTCGAGGTGGGGCAGAAGACTGTGGCAGGGGTGACTCGCATTGACCGTGATTGACCCGGAAACCCAGACGGGCTGGGTGCCCGAGGCCGACGAGGTGGACGAAGAGGAGGAGATGCCCCTCTCGCTCCGCCTGTCGATAGCGGACACCCTCACCCTCGGCAACGCCACGTGCGGCTTCATGGCGGTGTACTTCACCACCACCGGCATCCTCATCCCGGACCTCACCGGCAGCCAGGAATCGGGCATGGCGCGCAACAGCGCGGCCACCGCGGTCATCCTGATGCTGTGCGCGGCGGTCTTCGACCTGTTCGACGGCCTGGTCGCGCGCAAGCTGCGCTCGTCGCCGATGGGTGCGGAGCTGGACAACCTCTCCGACCTGATCAGCTTCGGCCTGGCACCGGCGTACTTCGTCCTCGTCTACGGCATGGTGGCGGACGGCGCCTACCAGAGAGTGGCCGCGGTCGGGGCGATCGTCGTGCTGCTGGCGGTGGTGCTCAGACTCGCGCGCTTCTCTTGTGTGACACCACCGAACGGCATGTTCCAGGGCATGCCATCACCGTTCGGCGCGCTGACGGTCGTCTCGATCGTGCTCCTCGAGCTGCCCTTCGTGGCGACGCTCCTGGCCATCCTGGGCACCGCCTGGCTGATGGTGAGCCGGGTCGAGTACCCCAAGCCGCGGGGCCGCCTGGCCGGCGCGATGCTCGGCTGGATCGTGCTGTCGATGGGCCTGCTGACCGCCTGGGCCTTCGACGCCCCCGGCGGCCAGCTGCTCCTGCAGACGGGCTGCGCGCTCCAGCTGGTCATGGGCGCGGTCATCCCGCTGTTCGCCACGGCCCGCCGGGTGAACAACTTCCGTGGCAACCGCCGCGAGGCGCGGGCGGCGCAGCTGCCGTAGCGCTCGCACGATTCGACGGGTGTGGCCCGGGCCTTCGAGGTCCGGGCCACACCCGTTTCGCGTTCGAGGGCATCCGCACCGTGCCCTTGGCCGGGCAACGCGGGCCACTGCCTGGTGTGGGAGGTCACCGCCAAGACCGTGCACCACGTCTCGAAGCGGTGGTTCAAGAACGGCAGCGGTGTACGGCCACAAGGCCGGCAACTGCTTCAGGGACGCGTGCGGTGAACTCACAGAGCTGGCGTAGCGGCCTGGGGGCCGAGGCCGTCCCCCCGTCCGCGTCTCGTCTGCCCAGGTCAGATGACGTCGGGTGCCGTCAGGTCACGTCACGTCACGTCAGGAAGTCGCGCCCGATCTGTTCCGCGACGCGCTCCAGGATGGGGCCGGCCTCGGCGATGCACTTGGCGATGTCCGGCTCGGCGTCCGTGAGCGGATAGGCCCGCCTGATCCCGGCCCGGCCCAGGGCCTCCGGCGGCAGCGCGAGGCGGCCGCACACCGCGACGACCTCCTTGCCGGCCGCGCGCGCGGCCGCGGCCACTCCCGCGGGCGCCTTGCCGTGCAGGGTCTGCTCGTCGAGGGAACCCTCACCGGTGATCACCAGCTCGGCCCGCTCCAGCGCGTGCGCGAACCCCAGCACGTCGAGCATGACCTCGATGCCGGCGCGGAACCGGGCGCCGAGCAGCAGAGCGCCGTACCCGATACCGCCCGCGGCACCCGCACCGGGCGCTTCGGCGTACTCGGCGGCGCGCGGGCCGACCGAGGTCTGAAGCACCTTGGCGAAGTGCGCGAGGGCCGCGTCCAGCGCCGCCACGTCGTCCGGGGAGGCGCCCTTCTGCGGGCCGTAGACCGCCGGGGCTCCCTTCGGGCCGGTCAGCGGGTTGTCGACGTCGCTGGCGAGGACGAGTTCGACGGAGGTGAGGCGGGCGTCGAGGCCGGAGAGGTCCGCGGTCGCCAGGCCGGCGAGTCCGCCGCCGCCCGGTCCGACGGGCTCACCGTCCGCGTCCAGGAAGCGGGCGCCCAGCGCGGTCAGCATGCCCGCGCCGCCGTCCGTGGTGGCGCTGCCGCCGACCCCGAACACGATCGTGCGGACGCCCGCGTCCAGCGCCGCCTGCAGCAGTTCCCCGGAGCCGTACGTGGAGGCCGTCAGCGGGGCGAACACGCCGGCCGGCAGGCGTTGCAGCCCGCTCGCCTCGGCCATCTCCACGACGGCGGTGTCGCCGCGCAGCGCGAACGCGGCGGTGACCTCCTGCCCGAGGGGACCGGCGACCCGTACCTCACGGCGCTCGAATCCGGCGGCGACCGCCGCGGCGACCGTGCCGTCGCCGCCGTCGGCGACCGGCAGCGCCTCCACCTCGACCTCCGGCAGGGCCCGGCGCAGTCCGGCCGTCACCCGCTCGGCGACCTCCACGGCCGTCAGCGAGCCCTTGAACTTGTCCGCGGCCACGAGCACCCTGCGAGTGCCCTGCCCTCCGGCGTCCGCCACTTGCATCCCCTTGCTCTCCGGGCCCGCACATCGGGGCCAGTCGCGCCGCTGCGACCTTAACCGCAGGACGCCCCCTCCGTCATGCCCTGTCCGCGCCGTGAACAGCGGCGAAGGGCCTCCCCTGTGGCCTTGAGCGCGCCTGGACCGGGGCGGGCGTGGGGGCGCCGACGGCTGGCGCGGCGGCTGGGCGTGGCGGCTGAGCGTGGCGGCTGGGCGTGGCGCGGGCCGCCGCGGAATGGGTAGACCGCAAGCATGACCCCTGTGGGCAACGCGCCCGGACTCCCCGACCGCGTCCTCGGCGGCTGGCTGGGCCGGATCGCCGGCAACATGCTGGGCAAGCCGGTCGAGGAGGGCGACCTGTGGACGCGCGAGCGCATCGACCGCTATCTGCGGCGGGCCGACGCCCTCCCGCTCACCGACTACCTGCCCGAACCGGCCGCCGACCACGACGGCCCGCCCCTGCGCCCCGAGTGGCGCCAGTGCGTACGCGGCCGCGTCCACGGCAGCTGCCGCGACGACGACATCGACTACGCCATCCTCGGCCTTGACCTCCTGGAGACCCACGGCTTCGGCTTCAGCACCGAGCAGGTCGGCGACCTGTGGCTGCTGCGGCTGCCGTATCTGCAGACGTTCACCGCGGAGCGCGCGGCGTACCGCAATCTCGCGAACGGGCTGAAGCCGCCGCTGACGGCGACGTACGACAACCCCTGCCAGGAGTGGATCGGCGCCCTGATCCGGGCCGACATCCACGGTTGGACCAGTCCCGGTCTCCCCCGCCGCGCCGCCGGCCTCGCCCGCCGGGACGCGGTGCTCTCACACACAGGCAACGGGGTCTACGGCGCCATGTGGGCGGCGGCGCTGGTGTCGGCGGCGTTCACCGCGCCCACGGTGCGGCAAGCCGTGGACGAGGCGCTGGCGGTGATACCGGCGAGCAGCCGCCTCGCCCGGACGGTACGCCGGGTCACCTCCCTCCACGGCACCCGCCTGAGCTGGGAGGACACCCTCAGCACGGTGGCTCGCGAGACGGCGGGCCTGGGCTGGATCCACACGGTCCCCAACGCCGCCGTCCTCACCGCCGGACTGCTCTACGGCGACGGGGACTTCACCCGCACCATCGCCCTCACCGTGCGGGGCGGCCTGGACACCGACTCCAACGGGGCGACGGCCGGTTCCGTGGCCGGGGTGCTGACGGGGGCGGCGGCGATCCCCGCGCAGTGGACCGAACCGCTGCGGGACACCGTGCGCAGTGCCGTCTTCGGCTTCGACGGGGTGCGGATCAGCGAGCTGGCGGAGCGCACGCTGCGGCTGGTGGGGGCGGACGTTCCATGATCACGCCGGTCGCCGCCATCCGCCGCTATCCGGCTCCATCCGGCTTCCATTCTGTTACTTCGTGTTTCTAGCTTCCATCACTTCCGGCCGCTTCCTGGGGTTCCGGTCGCTTCCGCATGCCGCACGGGTACTGGATAGCCTGCGAGGGTGACCACTGCTGACTACGCCACGTACATCGCCTCGCTGCCCCGCGTCCTGGCCGGCGCCGCCTCGCTCTTCCGCGACGAGCGGGGGCGGGTGCTGCTGGTCGAGCCCAACTACCGTGCCGGGTGGGCGCTTCCGGGCGGCACGGTCGAGTCCGACGACGGTGAGACCCCGCGCCAGGGCGCGCGCCGCGAGACGCTGGAGGAGATCGGCCTCGATCGCGAACCCGGCCGGCTGCTCGCCGTCGACTGGGTGCAGGGCCCGAACCGGCCGCCGCTGGTGGCATACGTGTACGACGGCGGAGTCCTCGACGAGGAGGAGCTCAAGTCCATCCGGCTGCAGGATGAGGAGTTGCTGTCCTGGCGGCTGGTGCCACGCGAGGAGATCACCGACCACCTCCTGGGTTCCCTCGGTCATCGGGTGCTGGCCGCGCTGGACGTCCTGGCGGCCGGCTCGGGGACGGCGGAGCTGGAGAACGGCCAACGGGTGGTGTGATCCGGGGGCGCGGTGCGCCTGCCGGCGGCGGGCGTGGGGGCGGCGGGCTTGCCGGCGGCGGCTCCGTGCGGGGCCTGCCTCATCCCTCCACGTCACGCGGCTTGACGTCCACCGCGCGCAACGCCTCGTCGCGGGTCGCGGTCCGCGCCTCGGTGCGGTGACCGCGCTCGATGTAGTCGCGCACCACGAGTTCGACGGCGTCCTGAGGGCTGCCCACACCGGTGAGCACCATGACCTCGACGACGAGATCGGCATCGAGGGAGATGGTGACCTTAGCCATGCCGGGACGGTAGCACCGGCGCGGGCCGTGCGATATCCGTTCGCGGGCACCGGATCGCCCGGCCTACCCTCGCCGTCATGACCAAGCCCCTCGTCGCCCTCCTCACCGGAGCCGGTATCTCCACGGACTCGGGCATCCCCGACTACCGCGGCCCGGACGGGCTGTGGCGGCGGGACCCGGAGGCGGAGAAGCTCGTCACCTACGCGTACTACATGGGTGATCCGGAGATCCGCCGCCGGTCCTGGCGGATGCGGCGGCAGAACGGCGTACTGGCGGCCGAGCCGAACGCCGCGCACCGGGCGATCGTCGAGCTGGAGCGCTCGGGGGTGCCGGTGCGGGTGGTCACCCAGAACGTGGACGGGCTGCATCAGCTCGCCGGGCTGCCCGCCCGCAAGGTCGTCGAACTGCACGGCAGCGCACGGAAGTTCGTGTGCACGCGCTGCCATGCGCGCGGGCCCATGGAGAACGCCCTGGCCCGCCTCGACGCCGGCGAGGACGATCCGCCGTGCCGGGGCTGCGGCGGCGTCCTGAAGCCGGCGACCGTGATGTTCGGCGAGCGCCTCGACCCGGTGGTGCTGGGCGAGGCTCTCGCCATCACCAAGGCCTGCCAGGTCTTCATCGCCGTCGGCAGCAGCCTCCAGGTGCATCCGGCGGCGGGCCTCGCCCAGGTCGCCGCCGACCACGGGGCCCGGCTGGTCATCGTCAACGCCGAGCCGACACCGTACGACGAGATCGCCGACGAGGTGATCCGGCAGCCCATCGGCACGGCCCTGCCCTCGGTGCTGGGCGGGCTGGGCATGCCGGGCGGGCTGGAGGGAGCGAGTGAGTGAGCTGGGTGGCCCCCGTGGTCCGGGTGCCCCGGGCGTCGAAAACGGTTCCTGAAAGCCCGCTGTGCGCGCGGACATGCGGCCCCTACCCAGCGACGACCCGGACCAGGCCAGGAAAGCAGCGCGCTGATGACCGACTCCTACCACCCCGGCGACGACCGCGGCTGCCTGCGCCTCGTGCTCGCCGTTCCGATCACCCTGTTCACGCTCCTCGGGGCCGCCTTCTGCTGGACGGCGCTGACCATCCGTCCGTCCGGCCCCTGGGACGACGACGCCTACCGCGGGATCGAGCTGTCCTGCCTCCTCACCATCGGGGCCGCCGGCGCGGTGGTGGCGTTGTGGTCGATGCCGTCGGTGCGACAGGTCGTGCGGTGGTGGTGGATCGGGCCGGCGCTGGTGATGGCGGGTGCCGCGGTGGTGCGCTGGAGCGTCATCGGCTAGCAGGGCCGGGGGAGTGAGACGGTGACGCCCCGGCGGCCGGTGAGGGCCGTCGGGGCGTCGAAGTGGGCCGCGTGCACGGCCTGGTGGCCGCTGAGGTTCGGCTCAGCCGCCGAAGGTGACGACCAGTCGGCCGTCCGCGGCGTAGGACCAGTGCAGGGCTCCGCCGTAGGACGAGCAGCGGGAGCCGTTCGTGCCGGACCAGAACTGGTTGGTGCTGTCGGCGCTGCCGATGATCCGGTCGTTGGTGCCGCTGCCGCTGCGGCAGGAGGTGTTGTTGGTGAACACCGAGGTGCCGGCGTCGAAGTTGAAGTTGCGCTGGGCGTTGTCGATGCTGATGTTGTCCGACACCTTCATGGAGCCGGGGTTGCTGTTGTAGGTGAAGCCGTGCTTGCCGTTGTGGTAGGCGATGCTCCGCCGGACGATGTGGTTGACGCCGATGTCCTCGCCGCCGAGCTTGTAACCGTTTCGGTCACCGTTACCGGCCTGGGAGCCGTCGCTGAGGGTGCCGTTGTCGTAGGCGAGGGAGTCCTCGATGGTCACCACACCGATCGGGCCGGTGTCCGGCTTGGTGTAGAGATCCCAGCCGTCGTCGATGTTGTTGTGCGCCACGGCGTACCGGAATACGTTCCCGGGGCCGCTGGTGAGCTTGGCGGCGAAGCCGTCGGCGTCCTCACCGTCGGAGTCGGCGTTGTCGTGCGACTCCGCGCTCAGGATGAGGTTGTTCGACGGCCACTGGCTGCTGGGGGTGCTGGACAGCATCCGCGAGAGCTGCAGGCCGGTGTCGCGGTTGAAGCGCGTCACCGTGCGCTCGAAGATGTTGTTACTGCCGCCGACGAAGATCCCGTTGTCCCCGGCGCGCTCGACCACGATCCCCTTGACGTGCCAGTACGACCCGTTGACGGCGAGGCCGCGGTTGGCGGGGTCCTCGGCCTGGGCCGAGAAGTTCAGGACCGGCGTCTCACCGGGGTAGGCGAGCAGCTCGGTGCGGTCGGCGGCGGTGCCGTTGTTGCCCGCCGGGATGGTGACCGTCTGCGCGTGCCGGTACGTCCCGCCGCGCAGGTAGATCGTGCCGCCGGGGGTGATGCGGCTGATCGCCGAGGTGAGCGTGGTGGGCGCCGCCTGGGTCCCGGCCGCGCCGTCGGTGCCGTTCGGCGCCACGTAGAGAGCGGTTGCCGAGGGCGGGGTGGTGGTGCCGCCCACTTCCGCGTCGAGATAGTCGATGTTGGGCAGTCCGGCGGCGCCGGTGGGGCTCAGCCGGATGGTGTTGGTGCCCGCACCGACCGGCACCGAAAGCGTCTTCGTCACCCATGTGCCCCAGGCGCCGGTGCCTTCGAAGGAGACGGTGGTGGCCGACCCGCCGTTGACCGTGAGGGTCGCGGGCCGTGCGGCGGTGGTCCCGTTGGCGAAGCGGACGCTCAGCGTCGCCGTGCCGGCGGCGGAGGCGTTCACGGTGAACTGCGCGTACGCGCCGACCGCGTTGGTGGCGTTGCAGAATCCGCTGCCGGAGTAGCCGGCCCAGTCGGAGTCGATGGTGCCGGTGCAGACCGCCGGGGAACTCTCGGCCTCGTAGCGGGTGGACGCTGCCTGCGCCGTGTTGCCGGACAACGCGACGAGTGTGCCGGCCAGCAGGCCGACGCACGCGATGACGGGTCTCCGTTGCATCGTTCTCTCTCCAGGTGGTTGCGGCTCGTCCGACGGTGGGGTTCGCTGACCCCTTTTCTCTGCGGCGGGCCGGTGCGACCATACGGCTGGTTCGACATCGTGAACATGGCTGACGACCGGGCGGCGCACGCAGATGACCAAAACGCTTAATTCTGGAAGGTAAGCGCTTGCCATGGTCGCGTCAACGGTCGTGCATGTGATTGTTGTTCATGCACATGAACACTGGGAAGGCGGGAACACGACACCGGACCGTGCGCCCCCTGCATGGAGTCGATCTGCGCAGTCGCAATCCGAAGCCTTGTCGGGCGCACGGCCGCGCGGTTGCGGCTGATGACCGGGCGCGTGAGCCCGCGGGGTCAGACGAGGGCTGCGACGAGCAGGGTGAAGGCGGCGATGATGACGGCCACGCGGACGTAGTGGAGGCGCTCCCAGCGCTGCAGTTGCCGCTTCCAGTCGGCGGGCCGGTTCTCCGGGGTCCACGTCTTGTTCCGGTTGTTGATCGGGACGAGCAGCAGGATCGACATGACCACGCTGAGGAGGAGCAGCGCGCCGGCGGTGACGACGAGGCCGGTGCCGGGGTGGTGCCGTCCGGCGACGGCCCAGACCGCGACGAGGGCGAGCGAGCCGATGTACCAGACCGGCATCACGGCGCCGAGCATCCGGCCCCCGTGGGCGTGGCCGAGTTGACGGCCGTCCTCGGGGAGCGCGTTGAGGATCGGGTTCATGACGAAGGCGACGGAGAACTCCACCCCCACCATCACGCCGACGACCACGGTGGTGACGGCCTCGAGTGTGTTGAGCACGGTGACCCCTCTGGGTATCTAGCATTGATAGCTGACGAGGCAACGCTAGTACTGCTGCCGCTCCGTTGTCTAGCGATGCTAGAATCGAATCATGTCGGTACAGGAACGCAAGGAGCGCGAAAGGGCGGGCCGCGAACGTCTCATCGTGGCGACGGCCCGCGAACTCGCCGAGCAGCAGGGCTGGGACGCGGTCACCACGCGCCGGCTTGCGGAGCGCATCGAATACAGCCAGCCCGTCCTCTACAGCCACTTCCGCGGCAAACGGGAGATCATCGGCGCCGTCGCCCTCCAGGGCTCCACGGAGATGGCCGCGGCGGTGCGTGCCGCGACCGCCGCCGTGGACGGCCCGCGCGAGCGGGTCGCAGCCCTCGCGCGCGCCTACCTCGACTTCGCCGAACGCAACCCGGCGGTCTACGACGCCATCTTCCAGCTCGACGGCGGCCTCGCGTACGCGCACGAGGACACCCCGGCACCTCTCAAGGACGCCTTCGCGGCGCTGCTGGAGAGCCTCGGCGAGGTCGCCGGGGACGGCGTCGACCCGGGGCTGTTCACCGAGACGTTCTGGGCCTCCCTGCACGGCCTGGTGACCCTGACCCGGGCCGGACGACTGCCGCCGGAGAACACCGGACAGCGGGTGAAACTCCTCGTGGACAGGCTCGCCGTGGACTGACACAACGTCCCGGCGGGCAGGCGGCGGGGCCTCTCGAGGTGCCACCGCCTGCCCGCGACATCGTGGTCGTTCTGCCGGACGGCAAGATCAGCTCTTGGCGTCCACCGCTGTTGCGTTGTTCACCGGGGCCGGAAACAAGGGCTGGAACAGGACGGCGGCAGCCCGTCCACTCTCGAAGTCCAGCAGCCGCTGCTTACGCTCCAGGCCGCCGCCGTAGCCGGTGAGGCTGCCGTTCGCGCCGACGACACGGTGACAGGGCACGATGATGCCGACCGGATTACGGCCGTTGGCGAGACCCACGGCACGGGAGGCGGCCGGGTTGCCGAGAGCCTCGGCGAGTTCGCCGTAGGTGCGTGTCTCGCCGTAGGGGATCTGCCGCAGGGCCTCCCAGACCGTGCGCTGGAACGGCGTGCCGTGCAGGCGGAGCGGGAGCGTGAACTCCTTCGACTCCCCCACGAAATAGGCCTCCAACTGCGCCTCGGTGTCGGCGAAGAGGGTGTCGTCGCGCGGACCGAAGCTCTCCTTTGGCGGGCGGTGCCGCTGCTCGGTCATGTAGAGGCCGCACAGGACGCCGGCGTCGGCGACGAGCGTGAGGGGTCCGTACGGGCTGTCGATGACGGTGTGCCGCTTCATGGTGCGTCCGTTCGTGAACGTGCTCAGGCCGGAAGGAAGTTGATCGGGTGGCTGTCGGTCGCCCACAGGTACTGGACGGCGTACGCCCGCCAGGGGCGCCACGCCGCGGCGCGGGCGGTGAGCGCCGCGGGTGTGGAGGGCAGGCCCAACTGCTGCGCCGCGCGCCGCACTCCGAGGTCGGTGGGGAGGAAGGCGTCGGGGTCGCCGAGCGCCCGCATCGCGATGACGTCGACCGTCCAGGGGCCGAAGCCGGGCAACGCCAGGAGCCGGGCACGGGCCTCCTCCCAGTCGGATTCCACCCCCAACTTCAGCCTGCCGTCGGCGAGTTGCTCGACAAGACTGATGAACGTCGTACGACGGGTGCGCGGCATCGCCAGGGACCCGGGATCGACGCCGGCGAGCGCCTCGGGCGTCGGGAAGAGGTGGGTGAGACCGCCCTCCGGGTCGTCCACGGCGTCCCCGTGCGCGGTGACCAGACGGGCCGCGTGGGTACGGGCCGCCGCCGTGGACACCTGCTGCCCGAGGACCGCCCGCACGGCGAACTCCGCCTCGTCCACGGTGCGCGGGACGCGACGGCCCGGCGCCTTGTCCACCAGCGGGGCGAGCAGCGGATCCGTGCGCAACTGGTCGTCGACGGCTACGGGGTCGGCGTCCAGGTCGAGCATCCGCCGGCAGCGGCTGATGGCGACGGTGAGATCCCGCAGGTCACTGAGGGTGAGCCGGCAGGCGATGTGGTCGGGGCGCGGGGCGAGCCCCACGATCCCGTGCCCGTACGGCAGCCGCAGCGTGCGCCGGTACGTCCCGTCCCGCCACTCCTCCACCCCCGGCACGGCGGTCGCCGCGAGGTGCCCGAAGAGGTTGTCGGGGCTGAGGGGGGCACGGAACGGCAGGCGGAGGTGGAG
>NZ_JARGEF010000190.1:0-16215 GCF_033794725.1 Streptomyces sp. ID05-39B
GACGACGACGGGGTCGGGCAGGCCGAGGAGCCAGGCGGCGCGGGGCAGCGAGTGGTGGGCGTTGGCGCCGCACACGAGGCGTACGCCGGGGCCCAGCCGCTCGCGGGCGAGCAGGAGGGCGAGGTGGTTGGACTCGGTGCCGCCGGTGGTGACGAGGGCGTCCGCGAGGCCCGCCTCCGCGGCGAGGGCGCGGGTGACCAGCGCCTCAAGTTCGGAGGCAGCCGGGGCCTGGTCCCAGGAGTCCAGGGAGGGGTTGAGGACGGAGGCGGCCAGGTCGGCGGCGGCCGCGACGGCGAGCGGCGGGCAGTGCAGATGTGCCGCGCACAGGGGGTGTGCCGGGTCGGCGGAGCCCTCGGCGAGGATCCGGACCAGGGTGTGCGGGGCGGCCTGGTCGCCCTGCTGCGGCAGGATCTCGCCGACCGCCGCGCGCACCCGGGCGGCCACCGCGGCGGGGCCGCCCGCGGGCAGCGGGCCGCCCCGGGCGCGGGCACCGGCGTCCAGCGCGTCCAGGACGTCGGCGAGCAACGGGCGTAGTGCGTCGGCGCCTTCAGGGCCCGAGGCGAGGGGCGGGGTGCGCATGGGCTCCTCCGGAGGTGAGGAGTCCCAGTTTGTCGGTGCTTGCGGTGACGCGCCCCGGCTGTACGGGTTTTTGGACCCGAAAGTGGGAGGGCTAGGGGGTTTCGGCCTTCCTCACGCGCAGGGCCCTGGCCAGGTCGTCGAGTTGGTCGGCCAGTTTGCGGCGCAGGGAGGGGGTCGGGTCGGTGTCGCGCAGGCAGGCTTCGCCGAGGGTGAGGTTCTCGGCGTCGACGGCGTACGCGGGGAAGGCCCAGCGGCCGACGGCGTCGGCGATGGCGGGGCCGCGGCGGGCGGCGACGGCGACCGCGTCCTCGTAGAAGCGGGGCACGTACTGCCGTACCAGGTCGGCCTGTTCGGGCTGCCAGAAGCCCTGGGCGGTGGCGGTGAACAGGTAGTTGGAGAGGTCGTCGCTGTCGAACATCGTGGACCAGGCGGTGCGCTTGGCCTCCTCGTCCGGCAGGGCGGCGCGGCAACGGGCGGCGCCCTCCCGGCCGTTGGCGGAGGGGTCGCGTTCCAGCTCGGCGGCGATGGCGGCCTCGTCGGTGGCGCCGAGGACGGCGAGCCGGGCGAGGACGCGCCAGCGCAGGTCGGGGTCGAGTTCGGGTCCGCCGGGGACGGTGCCGTCGGCGAGCCAGGCGGTGATGGTCTCCGGGTGGGCGGCGACGTCGATGAAGTGGCGTACGGCGATCAGGCGCAGGCCGGGGTGGTCGCCGTCCTCGGTGCGGCGGATGAGGTCGCGGCACAGGGAGGACAGGGTGGTGAGGGCCGCGGGGCGCTCCTCGGGGGCGAGGTAGCGGTCGGCGACCTGGGCGGAGGCGAAGGCGAGGACTCCTTGGACGAGGGCCAGGTCGGTCTCGCGCGGGAGGTGGGTGCGGGCGGTCTCCAGGTAGGCGCCGGGAGCGAGTTGGCCGTCGCGGACGGCGTCGCGCAGGGAGTTCCAGACGACCGCGCGGGTCTGCGGGTCGGGGAGCCGGGACAGGCTCGTGCCGACGGCCTCGGCGGAGGCGGCGTCGAAGCGGACCTTGGTGTAGGTGAGGTCGCCGTCGTTGAGCAGGAGCAGCGCGGGGGGCTTGCCGATGGGCTGCGGGGCGCTCTGCGGGACGTCGACGTCGAGGCGTTCGCGCAGGGTGAGGCGGCCCTCGTCGTCGGAGAGGTCGTGGTCGTACAGGCCCACGGCGATGCGGTGCGGGCGGCTGCCGGTGTGCTCGACGGTGAGGGAGCAGGTGCCGGCCTCGGTGGTGACGGCCGGGGTGAGCGTGTCGACTCCGGTGGTGCGCAGCCAGGCGTCGGCCCAGGCGTGCACGTCGCGCTCGGTGGTGGAGGCGAGGGAGTCGATGAAGTCGGCGAGGCTGGCGTTGCCGAACTTGTGCCGCGTGAAGTGGGTGTTGATGCCGGCGAGGAAGTCCTTCTCGCCGAGCCAGGTCACCAGCTGGCGGAGCGCGGAGGCGCCCTTGGCGTAGGAGATGCCGTCGAAGTTGAGGAGTGCGGAGGCGGTGTCCTCGACGTTCTCGGGGGCGACGGGGTGGGTGGAGGGGCGCTGGTCGGCGTCGTAGCCCCAGGCCTTGCGGACGACGCCGAACTCGGTCCAGGTGTCGGTGAAGCGGGTGGCCTCGGCGGTGGTCTGGTAGCCCATGTACTCGGCGAAGGACTCGTTGAGCCAGATGTCGTCCCACCACCTGAGGGTGACGAGGTCGCCGAACCACATGTGGGCCATCTCGTGGGCGATGACCATGGCGCGGGTCTGGCGCTCGGTGTCGGTGACGGCGGAGCGGTAGACGAAGTCGTCGCGGAAGGTGACGAGGCCGGGGTTCTCCATGGCGCCGGCGTTGAACTCGGGGACGAACGCCTGGTCGTAGGAGTCGAAGGGGTAGGGCTCCGCGAACTTCTCGTGGTAGCGGTCGAAGCAGGCGCGCGTGACGTCGAGGATCTCGTCGGCGTCGGCGTCGAGGTGGGGGGCGAGGGAGCGCCGGCAGTGGATGCCGAAGGGCAGGTCGCGGTGTTCGGTGCGCACGCTGTGCCAGGGGCCGGCGGCGACGGCGACGAGGTAGGTGGAGATCAGCGGGGTGGGGGCGGCCGTCCAGCGGCCCTCGCCGAGGTGCTCGGTGATGCCGTTGGCGAGGACGGTCCAGCCTTGGGGGGCCGTCACCGACAGCTCGAAGACGGCCTTCAGGTCGGGCTGGTCGAAGGCGGCGAAGACGCGCTGCACGTCGTCCATGAACATCTGTGTGTAGACGTAGGTCTCGCCGTCGGCGGGGTCGGTGAAGCGGTGCATGCCCTCGCCGGTGCGGGAGTAGCGCATGCTCGCGGTGATCCGCAGTTCGTGTTCGCCGGCGGCGAGGTTCTTCAGGGGCAGCCGGTTGTCGTCCAGGGTTTGCGGGTCGAGGCTCTCGCCGTCGAGGACGACGGAGCGCAGTTCGGCCGGCTTCAGCTCGACGAAGGTGTCGGCACCCGTGCGCGCGGCGAACCGGATCACGGTGAGGGACTCGAAGGTCTCGTCTCCGGTCGTCAGGTCCAGGGCGATGGTGTAGCGGTGGATGTCGAGGAGCTGGGCACGGGTCTGCGCTTCGTCGCGCGTCAGTACGGACATGCGGGCCATGCTGCCCGATGCCGCAGGCCGGGCACAGGGGCGGATCGGTACGCGTCGTTTGTCCCCCCGGGTTCGCGCCTGCGCCGGGACGGGGTGATTCCGTTTCTTCACCGCGCCCGGCGCGCCGGCTCTCAGGGAGCCGTGGGGGTCCTCGGGCCGCTCGGGCGGGCCTCGGCGTCGCGCTGGACGGGGACTCGGGCGTCCGGCCGCTCGGCGCCCAGGTCCCGCATCCGGGCACGCAGGGCGCGTGTCTCCTCCTGGAGCGTGAGGTAGCGCTGGTGGGCGTCGTAGAGGTAGCGGACCTTGGTGCGCAGGGCCAGCGGGTCGACCGGTTTCATGACGAGGTCGGCCACGCCGAGGCCGAAGGCGGTGGAGGTCAGCTCCTGGTCGGGGCCGAAGCCGGTGAGGAGGATGACCGGGATGTGCTGGGTCTGTTCGAGGCGCCGCAGGTAGCGGACCACGTCCAGACCGCTGACGCCGGGCATGCGCACGTCGAGCACGAGGAGGCCGACGCGACCGCGCAGCACCTGTTTGAGCGCTTCGTCGCCGCTGGTGGCGCGGGCTATCCGGTGGCCCAGCGGGGCCAGGACGTTCTCCAGCGCGTACAGCGTGTCCTGGTGGTCGTCCACGATCAGGATCCTGGCATCCGGCGGCATGACCGACGTCCCTCCCGCGATGGGACGACCAGCTTATGCCGAAACCTGACGCGCGGTGCCGGTCGGCTGACGCACGGTGTACCCGCCGACGCGCGTGGGGCGCGCGCCCCGGCGGGGTCCGGGCTGCCGTGCGCGGCCGGGTGGGGTCTGGTTCGGACGAGATGCCCGAGGTCAGGCGGGGGTGCCGTGGACGGCGTCCTCGGCGATGCGCTCGTGGTGGCGGATCACCTCGGCGATGATGAAGTTGAGGAACTTCTCGGCGAACGCCGGGTCCAGTTTGGCGCTCTCGGCGAGGGCGCGCAGGCGGGCGATCTGCCGGGCCTCGCGGGCCGGGTCGGCGGCCGGCAGCTGGTGGCGGGCCTTGAGGTGGCCGACCTGCTGCGTGGCCTTGAAGCGCTCGGCGAGCATGTGGACGACGGCCGCGTCGATGTTGTCGATGCTGTTGCGCAGCCGGGCGAGTTCCTCGGCGACGGCGGGGTCGACGTCACCGGTTCCGGTGTTGCTGATGGTCATGGGCGTTCACCCTAGTGCGTCGGGGTGCGGGGCCCGCCGCCGCGTGATGCCCGGCGCCGGATCCTCGTACAGTGGAAGCGGCTGCACGGCGTCTTGGGGGTGTGGGCGTGGCGAACGGCGGACCGGTGGAGCACGGTTATCCGCACCTGGACAGGGTGCGGGACGCCGTCACCGCGCTGTACAGACGGCTGTCCCACGACACCGTCCACCAGTTCGCCACCAGCGTGGCCCCGGTGGACGTGGCGTTCTGCGACACCGACGACCTGCATCTGGGGGCTCAGCGGGTGGCTCGGGAGCTGGTTCGGCACTTCCGGCTGCCGGACGCCCGGATGATCGTCGGGTTCCGGGAGATGGAGCACGCGGCGAACGTCGAACTGACGGCGGGGCCCGAGTACTTCATCGAGCTGAACGACCGGTTCCGTACCCACCGTCGGGACATCGGGGCGGCCCTGGCCCACGAGATCATGCACGTCTTCCTGCACCGGGCGGACCTGGCGTTCCCCGGCACCCGCGACAACGAGATCCTCACGGACACGGCCACCACCTATCTGGGCGCGGGGTGGCTGCTCCTCGACGCCTACCGGGAGGACGCGTCGTCCTCGCAGAAGCTGGGGTATCTGACGCCGGAGGAGTTCGGGTACGTCCTGGCCAAGCGGGCGCTGCTCTTCGGCGAGGACCCGTCGACGTGGTTCACCAGCGCGCAGGCGTACACGGCGTACGTGAAGGGCAGGGAGCGGGCCCGGCTGGACGAGCGGCAGCCGCCTCTGACGGCCGCCGGCTGGGCGGGGCGCCGGCGTTACGCCCGTGACCGGCGGCACGCGCAGGAGGCCCCGGCCGCCGTCGCCGCGGCGAGTGCTCCGTACGCCTTCGTGCCGGAGGGGCCGGGGCCGTTGCGGGTGACGTTCGCCTGTCCGACCTGCCTTCAGCGGATCAGGGTGCCGGTGCGGGGGCGGGTGCGGGCGCGGTGCGGGTTGTGCCGGACGGTGCTGGAGTGCGACACGTAGTGCGGCCTCCCCGCGGCGGCCTACGTGCCGTACACCGGTCCCGGCGGCTTCGCTGCGGCGTACGTCCCGTACACCCGTCCCGGCCTCTCCGCGGCGGCCTACGTGTCGTAGACCGGTCCCGGCCGCTCCGCGGCCCACCTCCCGTACACCCGTCCCGGCCGCTCCCCGGCGGCCTACGTGCCGTACACCGGTCCCGGCGGCTCCGCCTCGGCCAGTAGTCTCCGTACCCTCTCCCCCGCCTCTTCGGGGGTCCACCGGGCCCCTTTGTCGGCCGTGGGGCCGGGGCGCCAGCCCTGCATGACGGTGATGCGGCCGGCCTCCGCCTCGAAGACGCGACCGGTGACGCCGTCGCTCGCGGCGGAGCCGAGCCAGACGGCCAGGGGTGAGACGTTCTCGGGGGCCATCGCGTCGAAGCCGGTGGCGGGCGCCGCCATGGTGGTGGCGAAGGTGCGTTCCGTCATGCGGGTGCGGGCCGCGGGGGCGATGGCGTTGACCTGGACGCCGTAGCGGGCGAGTTCGGCGGCGGCGACGAGGGTGAGGGCGACGATGCCGGCCTTCGCGGCGCTGTAGTTGCCCTGTCCGACGGAGCCGAGCAGGCCTGCCCCGCTGGCGGTGTTGACGATCCGGGCGTCGGGGGCGCGGCCGGCCTTGGTCTCGGCGCGCCAGTGTGCGGCGGCGTGCCTGAGGGGGAGGAAGTGGCCCTTGAGGTGGACGCGTACGACAGCGTCCCAGTCGTCCTCGTCGAGGTTGACCAGCATCCGGTCGCGCAGGAAGCCGGCGTTGTTGACGAGGGTGTCGAGCCGGCCGTACGTCTCCAGGGCGGCCGTCACGAGGGACGCGGCGCCCGCGGCGGTGGCGATGTCGGCGGCGTGGGCGACGGCGTGGCCGCCCGCCGCGCGGATCTCGTCGGCGACGCGGGCGGCCGGGCTGTCGGGGCCGGGGGTGCCGTCGAGGCCGACGCCGAGGTCGTTGACGACGAGGCGGGCGCCCTCGGCGGCGAACGCGAGGGCGTGGGCGCGGCCCAGGCCCCGCCCCGCACCGGTGACGACGACGACCCGGCCCGCACAGATTCCGCTCATCTCATGACTCCTTGTGACCGGGTACGGCGGCCGCGTCCAGGAACGCGGGCCGTTCCCCGCCGCCGTGGACGAGGAGGCTCGCCCCGCTGATGTAGGCGGCTGCGTCGGAGGCGAGGAAGACGGCGGCGGCGCCGACGTCCGTGGGCTCGGCGAGGCGTCCGAGCGGGACGGTGCGGGAGACGGCCGCGATGCCGTCGGCGTCCCCGTAGTGGAGGTGGGAGCGCTCGGTGCGGACCATGCCGACGACGAGGGTGTTGACGCGGACCTGCGGCGCCCATTCCACGGCCATCGAGCGGGCGAGGTGTTCCAGGCCCGCCTTGGCCGCCCCGTAGGCGGCCGTGCCGGGTGAGGGGCGGCTCCCGCTGACGCTGCCGATCATCACGATGGAGCCCCCGGTGCGGCGGAGGTGTTCGTGCGCGGCGAGGGACACGGTGAGGGGGGCGAGGAGGTTGAGTTCGAGGACGCGCAGGTGGTGTTCGGCGTCGGCCGGGGCGAGCGGGCGGTGGGGGGCGCCGCCCGCGTTGTTGACCAGGATGTCCAGCCGGGGCAGGGCGGTGAGGACGCGGCGGACGGCTTCGCCGTCGCGCACGTCCAGCTGTATGAACTCCGTGCCCGGTAAGGCGAGTTCGGGTGGCCGACGGGCGCAGAGGAGGACCTTCGCGCCCGCGGCCACGAGGGAGCGCGCGATCCCGGAGCCGACGCCCCGGGTGCCGCCCGTGACGACGGCGACCTTCCCGTCCAGCTCCATTCACGCTACCTTCCGCCTAACAAACGTTTGGTGGAAAGGTAGCTGATGCTTCCATGGGTGTCTCCACCTCGTCCCCGGAAAAGGGGATTTCGTTGGTCACCGTCGACGTCCCCCCGGTGAACGCCCTGGCGGTGGACGGCTGGTTCGCGCTGGCCGACGCGGTGCGCGGGGCCGGCCGGGACCCCCGGGTGCGGTGCGTGGTGCTGGCCGCCGAGGGGCGCGGCTTCAACGCGGGCGTGGACATCAAGGAACTCCAGGCGGGCGGTGCACACGCCCTCGTGGGCGCCAACCGCGGCTGCTTCGCGGCGTTCGCGGCGGTGTACGAGTGCGAGGTGCCCGTCGTCGCCGCCGTGCACGGATTCTGCCTGGGCGGCGGCGTCGGCCTGGTGGGGAACGCGGACGCGATCGTGGCGGCCGAGGACGCCGTCTTCGGGCTGCCCGAACTCGACCGGGGAGCCCTGGGCGCGGCCACGCATCTCGCCCGGCTCGTCCCCCAGCACCTGATGCGCGCCCTGTACTTCACCTCGCGCACGGTGAGCGCGGCGGAGCTGCACGCGCACGGCTCGGTGTGGCGGGTCGTACCGCGCGGTGAACTGCGGTCGGCCGCGATGGAACTGGCGGGGGAGATCGCCGCCAAGGACGGTGACCTGATCCGCCTCGCCAAGGCCGCCATCAACGGCATCGACCCGGTCGACGTGCGCCGCAGCTACCGCTTCGAGCAGGGCTTCACCTTCGAGGCGAGCGCCCTCGGGGTGGCCGACCGGGTCCGCGACAGGTTCGGGAAGGAGGGGACGTAGATGGCCGACAAGACGATGTCCGCCGACGAGGTGGCCGGCCGGCTGGCCGACGGAATGACCCTCGGCATCGGCGGCTGGGGCTCACGCCGCAAACCGATGGCCCTGGTCAGAGCGGTGCTCCGGTCCCAGGTCAGGGACCTCACGGTCGTCTCGTACGGCGGTCCTGACGTCGGCATGCTGGTCGCGGCCGGGCGGGTCCGCAGGCTGGTCGTCCCGTTCGTCACCCTCGACTCGATCCCGCTCGAACCGCACTACCGGGCGGCGCGCGAGCGCGGCGGTGTGGAACTGACGGAGATCGACGAGGCGATGTTCATGTGGGGACTGCACGCCGCCGCGAACCGGCTGCCCTTCCTGCCGGTGCGCGCCGGGATCGGCTCCGACGTGATGCGGGTCAACCCCGGCCTGCGGACGGTGACGTCGCCGTACGACGACGGGGAGACGTTCGTGGCCGTGCCGGCGCTGCGCGTGGACGCCGCGCTGGTCCACGTCAACCGTGCCGACCGGCTGGGCAACGGCCAGTACCTGGGCCCCGACCCCTACTTCGACGACCTCTTCTGCGAGGCGGCGGACACGGCCTACGTCTCCTGCGAACGGATCGTGGAGACGGCCGAGCTGACCAAGGACGCGGCACCGCAGACGCTGCTGGTCAAACGGCACACGGTGACCGGTGTCGTGGAGGCCCCGAACGGGGCGCACTTCACGTCCTGCGCGCCCGACTACGGGCGGGACGAGGCCTTCCAGAAGACGTACGCGACCACGCCCTGGCCCGAGTTCGCGCGGCGGTACCTGGGCGGCGACGAACAGGCCTACCGGTCGGCCGCCGGGGAGGGGGCATGACGGAGGTGACCCGCGCCGAGTACTGCGTGATCGCCTGCGCCGAGGCCTGGCGGGACGCCGGCGAGGTCCTCGCCTCCCCGATGGGCGTGATCCCCTCCGTCGGCGCCCGCCTCGCCCGCCGCACCTTCGCGCCGGACCTGCTGCTCACCGACGGCGAGGCCCTCCTGGTCGGCCCGGACGGCGCCGTCGAGGGCTGGCTGCCGTACCGGCAGCACCTGGCGCTCGTCACCGGCGGCCGGCGGCACGTGATGATGGGCGCGAGCCAGATCGACCGGCACGGCAACCAGAACATCTCGTGCATCGGCGACTGGGCGCGGCCGGCGCGACAGTTGCTCGGGGTGCGCGGCGCACCGGTCAACACTCTCAACAATCCCACCAGTTACTGGGTCCCGCGGCACTCCCGGCGGGTCTTCGTCGAGCAGGTCGACATGGTGTGCGGGGTCGGCTACGACCGTGCCGCCGACGCCCCCCACCACCGCATCCCGCGGGTCGTCTCCGACCTGGGCGTCTTCGACTTCGCCACCCCGGACCACTCGATGCGGCTGGCCTCCCTGCACCCCGGCGTGAGCGTCGACCAGGTGCGGGAGGCGACCGGGTTCGCGCTCGCGGTCCCGGACGAGGTGCCGTACACCCGTGAACCGACCACAGGGGAACTGGAGTTGATCCGGGACGTGATCGACCCCGCGGACACGCGCGCGCGTGAGGTCGGGCACTGATGGAGACGGCACTGACCCGGCTGGTCGGGGTGCGGCATCCCATCGTGCAGACCGGGATGGGGTGGGTGGCCGGGCCGCGCCTGGTCTCGGCGACGGCGAACGCGGGCGCCCTCGGCATCCTGGCGTCCGCGACCATGACCCTCGACCAGCTGCGCGAGGCGGTGCGTGAGGTCAGGTCCCGCACGGACGCGCCCTTCGGCGTCAACCTCCGCGCCGACGCGGCGGACGCCGGCGAGCGGGTGCGGATCATGATCGAGGAGGGCGTACGGGTGGCGTCCTTCGCGCTCGCGCCCTCCGCCGCGCTCATCGCCGAACTGAAGGAGGCCGGGGTCGTCGTCATCCCGTCCGTGGGGGCCCGCCGGCACGCCGAGAAGGTCGCGGCCTGGGGGGCGGACGCGGTCCTCGTGCAGGGCGGCGAGGGCGGCGGGCACACCGGCGAGGTCGCGACGACGGTGCTGCTGCCGCAGGTCGTGGACGCCGTGGACATCCCCGTCGTCGCGGCCGGGGGGTTCTTCGACGGGCGGGGCCTGGTCGCGGCGCTGGCGTACGGCGCGGCGGGGATCGCGATGGGCACCCGGTTCCTGCTGACGTCGGACTCGACGGTGCCGGACGCGGTGAAGGCCCGCTACCTGGCGGCGACGGCGGCGGATGTCACCGTCACCCGCGCGGTGGACGGGCTGCCGCACCGCATGCTGCGCACGGACCTGGTCGACGCCCTGGAGGGGGCGGGCCGTACGAGATCCCTGGCCCGCGCGGTCCGCCGGGCCGCCGGCCTGCGAAGGCTCTCCGGCCTCACCTGGCCCGCCATGATCCGCGACGGCCTCGCCCTCAAGCACGGCAAGGAGCTGTCGTGGAGCCAGGTCCTGCTGGCGGCGAACACACCGATGCTGCTGCGCGCGTCCATGGTCGAGGGACGTACGGACCTGGGTGTGATGGCCTCGGGGCAGGTGGCGGGCGTGATCGAGGACCTGCCTTCGTGCGCGGAGCTGGTGGAGCGCGTGATGCGAGAAGCCAGTCATGTCCTTCGCCTCCTGGACACCTAGGACGACAGGACGAATTTCTTCCATGTAGACTTGCCGCATGGCTACCACGAAGCGCCGCCGTCGGCCGCACCTCGTCTCCACTCCGCTGCGAAAGAAGGGCATCATCACCATTCCGCAGGAGATAAGGGACCAGCTGGACCTCGAAGAAGGGGATCACCTCGTGGTCGCCATCGAGGACGGCCGGATCGTGCTGACCCCCGCCTCTGTGGTCCCCGACGACCAGGCGTGGTTCTGGAGCGCCGAATGGCAGGCCAAGGAGCGTGAAGTGAACGATGCGCTGGCCTCCGGTGAGCGGGGAGAAGTCCATGAAGGCGGGGAGCCGTTCCTCAAGGCTCTTGCCGACGAAGCCGGCATCGATCTTGAGGGGATCAAGAAGCGTGCCGACGTATGAAACGCTGAGCCACTTTCTCCGGGACTGGAAGAACCTCACCGCCGACCAGAAAACCGCCTTCCTCGTCGCCGTTGCACAGTTCGTGGCCGACCTCAAGGTCGGCCACGGGTTCCGGCGTGGCCTCCGAGTCAAGAAGATGCAAGGACACGGGGACGTGTGGGAGATGTCCTGGGCGCCGGACGGCAGGGCCACGTTCCACTACGGCGAACCCATGCAAGACGGTGAGCCGCATGTCGTCTGGCGCCGAATCGGCACCCACTCGATCTTCGGACGCCCCTGAGCGCTGCCTGACGGCGGGCCGCGCGACACTGTCACGGACCCGCCCCTCACACCCGTTCGATGATCGTCACGTTCGCCTGACCGCCGCCCTCGCACATCGTCTGCAAGCCGAACCGGCCGCCCGTGCGCTCCAGTTCGTGCAGCAGCGTGGTCATCAGCCGGGCGCCGGTGGCCCCCAGGGGGTGGCCGAGGGAGATCGCGCCGCCGTTGACGTTGACCCGGGCGGGGTCGGCGCCGGTCTCCTTCAGCCAGGCCAGGACGACCGGGGCGAAGGCCTCGTTGATCTCCACGAGGTCGAGGTCGTCCATCGTCAGGCCGGTCTTCTTCAGGGCGTGCGCGGTGGCGGGGATCGGCGCGGTCAGCATGCGGATGGGGTCCTCGCCGCGCACCGAGAGATGGTGGACACGGGCGCGGGGCCGCAGCCCGTGCTCGCGGACGGCGTGTTCGGAGGCGAGCAGCAGGGCGGCGGCCCCGTCGGAGACCTGCGAGGAACAGGCGGCGGTGACGGTCCCGCCGTCGAGGACGGGCTTCAGCGCGGCCATCTTCTCCAGGGAGGTGTCCCGGCGCGGCCCCTCGTCGACGACGGTCCTGCCCAGGGGCACCGTCTCGCGCGTGAAGCGGCCCTCGTCGATGGCCCGCAGGGCCCGCCGGTGGGAGCGCAGTGCGAACTCCTCCTGATCCTGCCGGGTGATGCCCCACTTCGCGGCGATCATCTCGGCGCCGGCGAACTGGTTGACGGGCCGGTCGCCGTAGCGGGCCCGCCAGCCCTCACTGCCCGCGAACGGGCCCTGGGTGAGGCCGAGCGGCTCGGCGGCCTGCCGGGTGGCGAAGGCGATGGGGATCTGCGACATGTTCTGCACGCCGCCGGCGACGACCAGGTCCTGGGTGCCGGACAGCACGGCCTGCGCGGCGAAGTGCACGGCCTGCTGCGAGGACCCGCACTGCCGGTCCACGGTCACGCCCGGCACCTCCTCGGGCAGTCCGGCGGCCAGCCAGCAGGTCCGGGCGATGTCCCCGGCCTGCGGTCCGACGGCGTCCAGGCAGCCGAAGACGACGTCCTCGACGGCGGCCGGGTCGATGCCGGACCGCGCCACGAGTTCCTTGAGCACATGGGCGCCGAGGTCGGCCGGGTGGACCCCGGCGAGCCCTCCCCCGCGCCGCCCGACGGGCGTACGGACCGCTTCGACGATATAGGCCTCGGCCATGGCGACTCCCCAGACTCCCCATTGAGTTACGTGCGTGCGGCTTACGTGCGTGCGGCGATCCCGTCCAGCACCATCGACAGGTACTGCCGGGCGATCTCCTGCGGGCTGTGCTGTCCGCCGGGCCGGTACCAGGAGGCGGCGACCCACACGGTGTCCCGGACGAACCGGTAGGTGAGACGGACGTCGAGGTCGGCCCGGAAGACCCGGCCCGCGACGCCCTCCTCCAGCGTGGACAGCCACGCCTTCTCGAACCTGCGCTGCGACTCGGCGAGGAACGCGAACCGTTCCTGCGCGAGAAGCTGCCTGCTCTCCTTCTGGTAGATCGCGACAGCGGCACGATGCCGGTCGATCTCCCGGAACGACTCGGTGACCAGCGCTTCGAGGGTCTCGCGCGGGCCGAGACCGGCGGCCAGGACGGTGTCGTAGCCGTCCCACAGCTCGTCGAGGAAGGTGCGCAGGATCTCCTCCAGCATCGATTCCTTGGAGTCGAAGTGGTAGTAGAGGCTGCCGGCGAGCATGCCCGCGTGGTCCGCGATCTTGCGGACCGTGGTGGCGTTGTAGCCCTGCTCGGCGAAGACCTCGGCGGCGGTGTCGAGGAGTTCGCCGCGGCGGTCGCGCGCGGCGGCGCCCGCGGCGGGCTCGGCCGCGGCGGGCTCGGCCGCGGTCACCTGGGACTTCTTCTTCGTAGGCACGCGCACATTGTCGCCCCCCGCCTCAGGCCCGCTGTCCGCTGACGGACACGACCTCGCCGGTCAGGTACGAGGAGTAGCCGGAGGCGAGGAACACGATGACGTTGGCGACCTCCCAGGGCTCGGCGTGCCGCCCGAAGGCCTCGCGCGCGGTGAGTTCCTCCAGCAGCCCGGGGGACGTCACCTTCGCGAGGTGGGGGTGCATGGCGAGGCTCGGCGCGACGGCGTTGACCCGTGCCCCGTACGCCACCGCCTCGACCGCCGCGCACCGGGTCAGCGCCATGACGCCCGCCTTGGCGGCGGCGTAGTGCGCCTGCCCGGCCTGGGCGCGCCAGCCGAGGACGGAGGCGTTGTTGACGATCACGCCGCCGCCGTCCTGGTCGCGGAAGTGCCGCAGGGCGGCCCGCACGCACCGGAAGGTGCCCGTCAGGGTCACGTCCAGTACCCGGGACCACTGCTCGTCGCTCATGTCGGCCAGCGCCGAGGTCCCGCCGAGCCCCGCGTTGTTGACGACGACGTCGAGTCGGCCGTGGGCGTCCACGGCCGCGTCGAACAGCCGGCGCACCTGGTCCTCGTCCGTGACGTCGCAGGGCATCGCCGCGACCGCCGCCGTGCCGAACTCGGCGGCCAGCGCGGCCTCGTGCTCCTTGAGCCGCCGGGTGTGCGCGTCGCTGATGAGGACCCGCGCGCCCTCCTCCAGGAAGCGTCGGGCGCTCGCGCCGCCGATGCCCGCGCCGGCCGCGGCGGTGAGCACGGCGGTACGGCCGCGCAGCAGACCGTGCCCCGGCACGTACGACGGACTCTCGACGTCTGTCATGGCAGCACGCTAACCTACCAAACACTTGTTAGGGAAGACCGAAGACTGTAGGTGGAGACGGAAGGTGGGGCGGGTCATGGATCTCGGGTTCACGCGGGACGAGGAGGCCCTCCGGGCCGAGGCCCGCGCCTGGCTCGCGGCACACGTGCCGGCCACGCCGCTGCCCTCCCTGGAGACCGGCGAGGGTTTCGCCGCGCACCGCGCGTGGGAGGCCGAACTGGCCGCGGACCGCTGGTCGGTGGTCGACTGGCCGCAGCGGTACGGCGGCCGGGACGCCGGTCTGATCGGCCGGCTGCTGTTCGAGGAGGAGTACTACGCGGCGGGTGCCCCCGGCCGGGTCGGGCAGAACGGCGTCAGCCTGCTCGCCCCGACCCTCTTCGCCCACGGCACCGAGGAGCAGCGCGCCCGGGTCCTGCCGTCGATGGCGACCGGCGAGGTGGTCTGGGCGCAGGCCTGGTCGGAGCCGGAGGCCGGTTCGGATCTGGCGTCCCTGCGCTCCAGGGCGGTGCGCGCGGACGGCGGCTGGCTCCTGAGCGGCCAGAAGACCTGGTCCTCGCGGGCCGCTTTCGCCGACCGCGCCTTCGGCCTGTTCCGCAGCGACCCGCAGGCCCCGAGACCCCACCAGGGGCTCACCTACGTCATGTTCGGCCTGCGTTCCCCCGGTGTCACGGTCCGCCCGGTCGGCCGGCTGGACGGCAAGCCGGCGTTCGCCGAGATCTTCCTGGACGAGGTGTTCGTGCCCGACGAGGACGTGATCGGCGAACCCGGCCGGGGCTGGCGGATCGCGATGGCGACGGCGGCCGACGAGCGCGGGCTCACGCTCCGCTCCCCCGGCCGCTTCCTGGCGAGCGCCGAGCGGCTGCGGGCCCTCTGGCGGGACCGGGGCAGCCCCGACCGGGCGCGGGAGAAGGTCGCCGACGCCCTGATCGGCGCCCGCGCCTACCAGTTGTTCACCTTCGCGGCGGCCTCGCGGTATCTGAGCGGCGAGCCACTGGGCCCGGAGTCCAGCCTGAACAAGGTCTTCTGGTCCCAGTACGACCTCGCGCTGCACGAGAACGCCCTCGATCTCCTGGACGGCGAAGGCGAGTCGGCCGACACGGACTGGGCCGAGCGGTACGTCTTCGCGCTGGCCGGCCCCATCTACGCGGGCACGAACGAGATCCAGCGCGACATCATCGCCGAACGCCTGCTCGGCCTGCCGAAGGGACGCCGCTGATGCGCTTCCTCCTCGACCCCGAGCAGCGGGACTTCGCCCGCTCCCTGGACGCACTGCTCACCGCCGCCGAGACGCCCGCCGTGATCCGGGACTGGAGCCGCGGCGAGCACGGGCGCGGGCGTGCACTGTGGAGCCGTATCGCCGAGGCCGGGGTGTTCGCGCTGGCGGTCCCCCAGGAGTGCGAGGGGCTGGGCGTCAGGCCCGTGGAACTTGCGGTCGCCTTCATCGAGTTGGGACGCCACGCGGTGCCGGGACCGCTGGTGGAGACGGTCACCGTGGCCTCGCTGCTGGCCGGCACCGGGCACGCGAAACGGTTCCTGCCCGGCATCGCCGCCGGGGAGAGCACGGCCACCCTCGCCCGCGAGGGCTCCCTGGCGCTGGACGGCGACGCGGCCACGTACCGCTTCTCGCTCTGGGCCGAGGGCCTGCGGCAGGCCCCCGGCCACGGTCCGGTGCGTCGCTCCCTCGACCCGGCCCGCCGCCTCACCCCGCTTCTGCCCGGCGGCGAACTCCTCGGCCCGCCCGCGCCGGGCGCCCTCGCGCTGGCCCGCCTCACCACCGCGGCCCAGGCCCTCGGCGTCGGCCTGGCCCTCCTCGACCGCACGGTCGCCCATGTCGGCCGGCGCACCCAGTTCGGGGTGCCCGTCGGGTCGTTCCAGGCGGTGAAGCACCGGCTGGCCGACGCGAAGATCGCGCTGGAGTTCGCCCGCCCCCTCGTCCTCGGCGCCGCCCTCACCATGGCCCCGGCCGACGTGGCCGCCGCGAAGGTCACCGCCTGCGAGGCGGCGTACACCACCGCCCGGACCGCGCTGCATCTGCACGGCGCGATCGGCTACACCGCGGAGTACGACCTGTCGTTGTGGCTCACCAAGGCGCGCGCCCTGCTGACCGCCTGGGGCACCCCGCGGGAGTGCCGCGACGACGTCCTCGGCACGGCGTGACCCAGCGGCCCGGCCGGCACCTGTCTCTATTTCACACTCCCGAGCCCCGAGAACAGGCAGAAAATCGGAATCCCGTCTCCTGATTGAAAAAAAAAAAAAAACAGAAGAGAAACACGAAATG
>NZ_JARGEF010000191.1:0-3818 GCF_033794725.1 Streptomyces sp. ID05-39B
GAGTGGGCGGGAGGGGAGTCTTCGGCGGTATCGGTTGTTCGCGGCTCGGGATCCTCGGGTGTTGATCGGGATCGATCCGGAAGGGGTCTGGGGCGAGCGGGAGTTGATCGCGTTGATGGCGGAGAAGTGTGGGGTTTCGGCCGATCCGGAGGACACTTCAGGGCATGATGTGATCGATCCGGAGCTGACCCTTCGCGGACTGGACGCCTTCGCGGAGCGGCTCGCGGTGGTTGCCCAGTGTGGTGGGCCCGTGTTGCTCGGGACCGGGCATCCGCAGCGGCTGCTCGGGTTCTACGCGGGGATCGCAGACGCTTTGTCGGCGGCGGGATGTGTTGTTCTCACCCCGGCGCAGGGTCGCTGTGTCGACATAACGACCCGGTTCGGTCTACGCACGCTCCAGCTCACCTACGTGCGAGGCGTCGGGTTGGTGCGGGAACCCGGTCCCGAGCGCCCCGGTGGTGCCACCGGCGCACACACGCACTCACCCCTCCCGGTTCGGCTGGCGCTGGCGGCGGCCGCGGAGGCCGGGGGGCCCTTGCCGGAGCTGGTGATCGGGGACCACGGCTGGGTCTGCGGGGCAGGTCAGCTGGGGTTCGAGGCGATCGGCCTGGCGGACAGCGACGATCCCGCGCTCTTCGTCGGGGAGGCCGAGGGGACCGTGTCCGTCGTCGTTCCACTTGATGACGGCGCGCACGCCGAGTACTACCTGCCGCTCACCCGCTACGTACTCAATCGGGCGTGTCTGTCACAGTAGGCCCCCGATGGTTGCACCTCTTCCCCACTCGCATCACCCGCCCCTACATTGGGGAGTGAGCACGCAGCGACGAAGAGTCACCGGAAGGGGAAGCCGGTGGCCGTCGAGTCGAGTGCGGAAGGTTCAGGTGTGTCATGGCTGCAGCTGGCGAGAGGCCTCTGAACGAGGTTCAGTTCCTTACCGTGGCGGAAGTCGCCTCGGTGATGCGAGTGTCCAAGATGACCGTGTACCGGCTGGTGCACAGCGGTCATCTGCCCGCGATCCGGGTCGGAAGGTCCTTCCGCGTCCCGGAGCAAGCGGTTCACGAGTACCTCCGCGAGAGCTATGTGGGGGTGGAAACGGCCTGACGGCAGAGGTGGGGGGACCCGCACCACAGGGCACTCCAGGGTCCCTCCGCCGCCTCGATTACGACCTCAGCGCTCGGGCGGGTAGGCTAGCCCCTCGTAGGTCGTATGGGCCCATGGCGCCCAGCACCGAGTGATGAGAAGTGAGCGAGGGTAGTCGTGGGCTCTGTTATCAAGAAGCGGCGCAAGCGGATGGCCAAGAAGAAGCACCGCAAGCTGCTCAAGCGCACGCGCGTTCAGCGTCGTAACAAGAAGTAGTTCGTTCGACGCGAGCCGCGAAAGCGTGGTGTGGCCCCCCAGCCGGTCTACCGGTTGGGGGGCCACACGCATGTCCGGCTTCTGTGCGGCCGGCTGAACCCCGTGCGGATGCCTGGACGCACACCATGGCTGATCTGCTCGTATGACCGACTGTTGCCGTCACTTCATGCGTCGGGTGGTCATCACAGCGCAACACCGACCCGCTAGGTTGGCCCGCAGCGGGGAACGCGGCAGGGTGGGGAAACACGGCAGGGTGGAACCGGACCTAGTGATGGACGAAGGAAGGCGCTGATCTTGGGCAAGGTCGTGCTGGTGACCGGGGTGGCCCGTCAGCTGGGGGGCCGGTTCGTACGGCGGATCCAGCGTGACCCGGACGTGGACCGGGTGATCGCGGTGGACGCCGTGCGGCCCGAACACCACCTGGGCGGCGCCGACTTCGTCCAGGCGGACATTCGGCAGTCCACCATCGCTCGGGTACTCGCCGAGACCGGTGCCGACACCGTCGTACACCTGGACGTGACGGCGACCGCGCTCGGCAGCGGGAGCCGGACCACGGTCAAGGAGACCAACGTCATCGGGACGATGCAGCTGCTCGGCGCCTGTCAGAAGTCGCCGAACGTGAAACGTCTCGTCGTGAAGTCCAGCACCAACGTGTACGGATCCGCGCCCCGCGATCCGGCCGTGTTCACCGAGACCACCGCGGCCAAGTCGCTGCCCAGCGGCGGCTTCGCGAAGGACACCGTGGAGGTCGAGGGATACGTCCGCGGGTTCGCCCGGCGGCGCCCCGACGTCGCGGTGTGCGTGCTGCGGTTCGCCAACATCCTCGGCCCGACCGCGGAGACACCGCTCGCCTCCTACTTCTCGCTGCCGGTCCTGCCCACCGTCTTCGGCTACGATCCGCGGCTCCAGTTCGTGCACGAGGACGACGTGATCGAGGTGCTGCGGATCGGCTCGCACGAGCCCGGCCGTGGCACGCTCAACAGTGGCACCTTCAACATCGCAGGCGATGGCGTGCTGCTGCTGTCGCAGTGCTCCCGACGGCTCGGCCGCCCCACCGTCCCGCTCCTGCTGCCGGCCGTCACCTGGGCGGGCACCCTCGTGCGTACGCTGGGCATGACGGACTTCTCGCCGGAGCAGATCCGGCTGCTCACGCACGGCAGGGTCGTGGCGACCGGCCAGATGCGCGAGACGCTGGGATTCACGCCGAAGTACACCACCGCGGAGACGTTCGCGGACTTCGCACGCAGCCAGGGGCCGGGTCTCCTGCCCCCCGAGGCCGTCGCGACGGCCGTCGACCGGATCGCCGCGCTGCCCCTCGCGGGCGGCGGCCACTCCCCGACGCAGAGCGCCAACTGAGGAGCGCATCAACGATGGCGGACGCCAAGGTCATTCCGTTCGACGACGACCGGTCCCGCGGGGGCCCCGCACAGCGGACGTCGCGGCGCCGGAGCGCGGGGAGCCGGCGCCCGAACGGCGAGCCGGCGCCGGTCCATGAGATCGGCGAGGCCGGTGAGGTCAGTGAGGTTCGTGAGGTCCAGGCCCTGCCCACCAGGGCCGTTCCGCAGGATGATGTTCCTGTGATCGGTGAGGAACAGCCGCCGCGGTCCGACGGTGACGGCGGTGGCCTGGAGCGGCGTATCGCCGGGGGGCTGTCCTTCCTGCGCCGCCGGCTGACCGGTGACTACGACGTCGACGACTTCGGCTACGACCAGGAGCTGACCGACCAGGTCCTGATGTCCCTGCTGCGCCCGGTGTACGAGAAGTACTTCCGGGTGGAGGTGAAGGGCGTCGAGAACATCCCCGTCGACGGCGGTGCGCTGATCGTCGCCAACCACTCCGGGACGCTGCCGCTGGACGGACTGATGATGCAGGTCGCCGTCCACGACCATCACCCGGCGGGCCGTCATCTGCGGCTGCTCGCCGCCGACCTGGTCTTCGTGCTGCCGGTCGTCAACGAGCTGGCCCGCAAGCTCGGGCACACCCTGGCGTGCTCCGAGGACGCCGAACGGCTGCTGGCGCAGGGCGAGCTGGTCGGGGTGATGCCGGAGGGCTTCAAGGGCATCGGGAAGCCCTTCGGTGAGCGCTACAAGCTCCAGCGGTTCGGCCGGGGCGGCTTCGTGTCGACGGCGCTGCGCCAGGGCGCCCCGATCATCCCCTGCTCGATCGTCGGGGCGGAGGAGATCTACCCGATGATCGGCAACGCCAAGACGCTCGCCCGCGTCCTCGGCTTCCCGTACTTCCCGCTCACCCCGACGTTCCCCTGGCTGGGCCCGCTGGGCGCGATCCCGCTGCCCACCAAGTGGACGATCCAGTTCGGCGAGCCGATCCCCACGGACGGCTACCCGCCGGAGGCGGCCGAGGACCCCATGCTGATGTTCAACCTGACGGACCAGGTGAGGGAGCAGATTCAGCACACGCTGTACAAGTTGCTGGTGCAGCGGCGGTCGGTGTTCTTCTGACCG
>NZ_JARGEF010000191.1:3918-16084 GCF_033794725.1 Streptomyces sp. ID05-39B
GTCGGCGGACGGAGTCCGGCGCAGCCGGGCGAAGCCCGCGGAGCGGTGCGAGGTCGGCGGTGTGGGGTGGGTGCCCATGCTGATGTTCAACCTGACGGACCAGGTGAGGGAGCAGATTCAGCACACGCTGTACAAGTTGCTGGTGCAGCGGCGGTCGGTGTTCTTCTGACCGGGCGGCGTTCGTGCCGGCCGGTGGGCGGTGAGTCGGTGAGCGGTGAGTCGGCGGACGGAGTCCGGCGCAGCCGGGCGAAGCCCGCGGAGCGGTGCGAGGTCGGCGGTGTGGGGTGGGTGCCCATGCTGATGTTCAACCTGACGGATCAGGTGAGGGAGCAGATTCAGCACACGCTGTACAAGTTGCTGGTGCAGCGGCGGTCGGTGTTCTTCTGAGCTGTGTTGCGGCGCATGCCTACGGCGGTGGGGGCGGCCTTCCTGAGAAGGGCGCCCCCACCGCCGTGGAGACCTTGCTAGCCCACGTCGTCGCTGTCGATGCCCAGGCCGGGCAGGAGGCCCGGGAGGAGCGGCGGGAGCGTGACGTCCGGCTGGGGGGCCGGGGTGGTCGGCGGGGCCGAGGTGCCGTTGTCCAGCGGTGGGTCGAGCAGGCCGCCGGTGTTGCCGCCGAGGAGGCCGTCCTCGCCGGCGTCCGCCGACTTGCTGGGACTGCCGCCGCTGCTGGGGGCGCCGGCCGTCGGGGAGTCGCCGCCCGCGCTGGGCGTGGTCGAGCGGTCGGTGCCCGAGGTGCCGGGCGCCGTCGGCCCTGAGCCCTGTCCGCCGCCCTCGCTACCGCCGGGGGCAGGAGGCTGGGGGAGCAGGGAGCGCAGCGGGGCGACCTCTTCGTCTATGGCGTCGAACACCGACGACACCTGCTGGCTGACGTCTCCGAGCTGCACGGGGAGCCGGCTGCGCAGGTCGCCCCAGACCTCGCGGTGTGAGCGCGAGAAGGTGGACAGGGCCTGGATGGGGCCGAGGGAGTCAGGGTCGCGCTGGTACGCCTCGTGGAGCAGGCGGTGGCCCTCGGAGGCGTCGTAGCGCATGCCGGACAGGGCGCGGCGGATCTCGCCCACGGATTCGTGGTCGAGGTGGGCGCCGCCGCGTCCGCGCTCCATGAGCCGGCGGGCCTCGCTGAGCCGGGTGGAGGCCTGGTCGAGGTAGGCCTGCCCGCGCTCGCTGTCGCCCTCGGCGAGGTAGTTCAGCTTGAAATCCTCTATGCCGCGCTTCAGGCCGTAGAGCGAGTCACCGGGAAGGGCGTCGGAACTCGCGGCGGCGACCCCGCCGAAGGCTCCGGCGGCGACTCCGACGCTCAGGCCGCCCGCGGTGAGGCCCTTGGCGAGCCGTGAGCGTGGACGGAACCTGCCCAGCGATGTCGCCCGATGGGCGCCTCGTGTCCGAGTCCGCTGCTCGGGTACCGATCGGTCTGCCGCCTCGCCCATGGTGCCCGCCTGGAGCATGGCCTCCATCGCGGCGACCAACTGCGCCCGCTGGACGACCTTGACCTCGGGGTCGAACTCCGGTTTGGGCAGCTCGGCGAGACTCGTCGCGAGGACCAGGAGCTGGCCCTGCTCGGTCTGGCCCGCAGCGGCCGGGGCCGGCGGTGATCCTTCGGTCTGCTCGGCCGCCGTGCCCCGGTCGGACTGCTCCTCCAGGGCCTGGGCGAAGGCGTTCGCCCGCCGGTGCGCCGATACGTTCGCGATCACTGGCGGCACCTCCTCTCGTCATGACGGTCGACTCCCCCGGGGTCCTGAGGGTTGCACGCCCTCGACCGCTTGCATGCGAACGAGTGATCGAGGCCGGCCAGGACGTGACCACAGGGAGCCTGTATCCCGCACAACGACTGGCGTGGCACTTGGGTTACGGACTGCGGATGATCGGATGGGGAAGCCAACGGACTTTCACTGACCGTGAGTTGAGGTCGCCGACAGTAGGCGGGGGTGGGATGGGGCGGCCTGGCGGGTCAGCGGGCGTCGTCCGGGAGGAGACGGGCGAGGGTGCGGACGGCCCGGTACTGGAGGGTCTTGATGGCGCCTTCGTTCTTGCCCATGACCCGCGCGGTCTCGGCGACCGAGAGGCCCTGGAGGAAGCGGAGGGTCACGCACTCCTGCTGCTGCGGGTTGAGCCGTCGTACGGCGTCCAGCAGGGCGGCGTTGGAGAGGGACTCCAGGACGGAGTCCTCCGGGGAGCGTGCGACCTCGTTGGCGTCGAGCATCTCGCCGGTGGTGACCTCCAGCCGGAAGCGGCTGGACTTGAAGTGGTCGGCGACGAGGTTGCGGGCGATGGTGACGAGCCAGGCGCCGAAGTCGCGGCCCTGCCAGGTGAAGGTGCCGATCCGTCGCAGGGCGCGCAGAAAGGTCTCGCTGGTCAGGTCCTCGGCGGTCGCCTTGCTGCCCACCCGGTAGTAGATGTACCGGTACACGGTGTCGCTGTACTGGTCGTAGAGCCGCCCGAACGCGTCGGCCTCGCCGGCCTGGGCCCGTTCGACGAGGTCCATCATGCGGGCGCTGTCGCTGTCGGCGGCCGGTCGGCGGGCGGTGGCCGCGCCGGTCGCACGTCCTCGTCTGCCGACCGCGGCGGTGCCGTCGGCCAGTGCGTAGCACGGACCGACGGGCGCGGCGGTGGCGAAGGCGGGGACGGCGTACGCGGTGGGGACGAAGCCGCGCATCAGGTCTAGGACCGTAGCGCGCAGCGTAGCCAGGCCCGAGGTGTCAACCCCGACGTGTGGGTACACGGGACTCCCAGAGGCAGAGCTTCCATCACGTGCAGTGCGGAACCGTTCACCCGTCGTAGCGACGGAAGGGGTACCGGATTGCGTCTGAGGAGAATAACGCTTCGTGCAGGCCCTGCTACACCCAGTTGCTCAATTCACCGGTTACGTCGCTTCCGTAGCCTATTGACGGCCAATCAAGTTGCGCAGGGTGATCACTTGTTGACCGAAAAGGTTCGCATTTCAGGTCGGGCGGGGGCGTGTTGTGGCGGTGCGCAGACAACAGGACTGGCCAGGAGGGTGCGCGCGTACGGCGGTGGGATTGGCGGCGTTTCGCTGCGGTTGCCCGTCCGGGTGAGTGCCGTGACCGGGGTTGGACGGGCGCGGCGGACGGCCGGGCCGTCCGCCCGCTACCGGCGGCGGCGGTGCAGCGCGATGGCCGCGGCCGTACCGCCCGCCACCGCGCCCACGCCCGCCGCGGCCGGGATGCCGACCTTCGCCGCCTTGCGGCCCGTGCGGTAGTCGCGCAGCCGCCAGTCGAGTTCGCGGGCGTGCCTGCGGAGCTTGGCGTCGGGGTTGATCGCGTAAGGGTGGCCGACGAGGGAGAGCATCGGGATGTCGTTGTGCGAGTCGCTGTAGGCGGCGCAGCGGGTGAGGTCGAGGCCCTCCGCCGTGGCCAGCGCGCGGACCGCCTCGGCCTTCGCCGGACCGTGCAGCGGTTCGCCGACCAGCTTTCCCGTATAGATGCCGTCGACCGACTCGGCGACCGTGCCGAGGGCGCCGGTCAGGCCGAGACGGCGGGCGATCACCTGGGCGATCTCCACGGGTGCCGCGGTGACCAGCCACACCCGCTGGCCCGCCTCCAGGTGCGCCTCGGCGAGGGCGCGGGTGCCGGGCCAGATCCGCTCGGCCATGTACTCGTCGTAGATCTCCTCGCCGATCGACTGCAGCTCGGCGACGCGGTGGCCCTTGACGATGGACAGGGCCGAGTCGCGGGCCTCCTGCATGTGCTCCGGGTCCTCGACGCCGGCCAGCCGGAACCACGCCTGCTGCCAGGCGAACCGGGCGAGGTCGCGGGTCTCGAAGAACTTGCGCTTGTACAGGCCCCGGCCGAAGTGGAAGAGGGCTGCGCCCTGCATCACGGTGTTGTCGAGGTCGAAGAACGCGGCGGCCAGGTCGTCGCCCCGCACGGGGAACTGGGGTTCCTGTGCGGAGACGTCCTTGCGGGCGGCCTCCGCCGAGGCCTCGCCTGCCAACACGCTCCGCGCCGTGGCGGAGCGCCTACGGGGGGTGAGCCATCCGAGAGCGGCCATGGCGTGAGCATAGCCAGTCTGTTCGGCGGTTCCGTCGGTCATGAGGTTCGAAGGGTGTGAACTCTCCGCGGCGGGGCCGTTAAGGAAGACCTTGAGGACGAGCTCGGGCAGGACCTTGGAGACACCCGTCCGGGTGCGCGCGACAATGGCGGGCATGAGTCCCCTCTTCCGCCGCAAGGGCCCCGCACCACAGGACCGGCTCGTGACGTTGATCGGCAAGCCCGGATGCCATCTGTGCGACGACGCCCGGGAGGTGATCGAGAAGGTGTGCGGTGATCTCGGCGTGCCGTGGGAGAAGCGGGACATCACCGAGGACGCCGAACTTCACGCTCTTTACTGGGAGCAGATCCCGGTCGTTCTGGTGGACGGCGAGCAGCACACGTTCTGGCGCGTGAACGAGGACCGGCTGCGCACGGAGCTCACGGGGAACTGACCGGGCAGTCCAAGTATGGCGAAAAGTCGCTTAGGATCGATGGCGACCAGATCTCGGGGGCGGGATTCGTGAGGAGAGTGTGCGGTTTTGCCCCCGACAATCAAGGAACGCGGGCGCGTGTGCGTCGGTTCCCCGCGAAGGCGCCAGGGGCGCGTGACCCCGGTCACGTTGGCCGGGCAAATCGGACACCATCTTTGTGCACGCGTTCACAAAGACATAGCCTGCTTCCGACGGGGCGGTCTGGGGACGTGTGACCGCCTACAGCCCCGCTCTACCCGCAGGAGCACCGTGGCAACTGGCCGAACTCACCGACCGGCGACCCGTAGCCGAGGGATTCCCGAGGCCACCGTCGCCCGGCTTCCGCTGTACCTTCGCGCGCTGACCGCACTGTCGGAGCGCTCGGTTCCCACGGTCTCCTCCGAGGAACTCGCGGCCGCGGCGGGCGTCAACTCCGCGAAGCTGCGCAAGGACTTCTCCTACCTGGGTTCCTACGGCACCCGGGGCGTCGGCTACGACGTCGAGTATCTCGTCTACCAGATCTCCCGCGAGCTGGGCCTGACCCAGGACTGGCCGGTTGTTATCGTCGGTATCGGTAACCTCGGCGCGGCGCTGGCCAACTACGGCGGCTTCGCCTCCCGCGGCTTCCGGGTCGCGGCGCTCATCGACGCCGACCCCGAGATGACCGGCCGCCAGGTCGCCGGGATCCCGGTCCAGCACAGCGACGAGCTGGAGAAGATCATCTCGGACAACGGCGTGTCCATCGGGGTCATCACCACCCCGCCGGGCGTCGCCCAGCAGGTCTGCGAGCGCCTCGTCGCCGCCGGAGTCACCTCCATCCTGAACTTCGCGCCGACCGTGCTGTCCGTCCCGGACGGCGTCGACGTACGCAAGGTCGACCTCTCGATCGAGCTGCAGATCCTCGCCTTCCACGAGCAGCGCAAGGCCGGCGAGGAGGCCGCGGCACAGGAGAACGCCGCCCCCGCCCCCGCCGCGCGCCGCGTCAACACCACCGACCAGGGACCTGACGGGGACGTACCCGCCGTGATGCCGGCATGAGTCTCCTCGTCGTCGGACTGAGCCACCGCAGCGCTCCCGTGAGCGTCCTGGAGCGGGCCTCACTCTCCGCGGACGCCCAGTTCAAGCTGTTGCGGGACACGGTCGCCGCCGAACCGGCCACCGAGGCCGGAGTGCTCGCCACCTGCAACCGCATCGAGCTGTACGCCGACGTGGACAAGTTCCACGCCGGTGTCGCCGAGCTGTCCACGCTGCTCGCCCAGCACAGCGGCGTCGGCCTGGAGGAGCTCACTCCCTACCTCTACGTGCACTACGAGGACCGCGCCGTCCACCACCTGTTCTCGGTGGCCTGCGGGCTGGACTCGATGGTCGTCGGCGAGGGACAGGTCCTCGGGCAGATCAAGGACTCCCTGGCCCGCGCCCAGGAGGGCCACACCGCCGGGCGGCTGCTGAACGACCTGTTCCAGCAGGCCCTGCGGGTCGGCAAGCGGGCCCACTCCGAGACCGGCATCGACCGTGCCGGGCAGTCCCTGGTCACCTTCGGCCTGGAGCAGCTGGCCGCCGGCGGGGACGTGACCGCGTGGGCGCGGGGCAAGCGTGCCCTCGTCATCGGTGCCGGCTCCATGTCCTCCCTGGCCGCGGCGACCCTCGCGCGTGCGGGCGTCGCCGAGATCGTCGTCGCCAACCGCACCTTCGACCGCGCCGAGCGCCTCGCGCAGATCCTCGCCGAGAACGGCGACCCGGACATCGTCTCCCGCGCCGTGCCGATGGAGTCGGTGCCGGCGGAACTGACACGTGCCGACGTGGCCGTCTCCTGTACCGGCGCGACCGGACTCGTCCTCACCGCCGCGGCGGTCGCGACCGCGGTCGAGGGCCGCACGGGAACACCCGCCGCCCTCGCCGAGAACCGGTCCGCGCCCGCGGACGTACGGCCGCTGCCGCCGACCTCCGTGGGTACCGACGACGGCTGTCCGCTGGACCTGTCCACCGTGCAGCAGGGCTTCTCCGTGATGGGGGAGGCCGCCGTGGCCGGTATGGACGCGGCCACGCTGGAACAGCACGCCGCCTGGGCCGCGGGCCCGGCCACCGGCCGCAGGGAGGCCGCGCGCCGCCCTGGTGCCGACGCCGAGCTGATCACCGCGCTGGCCGCGACCGCCGCCACCGTCGGCCGCATCCCCGAGCGCCGCAGGCCCGAGCCCGCCCCCGTGCCCGTACGGCCCGAGCCGGTGCTGTTCCTGCTGGACCTCGCGATGCCGCGGGATGTCGACGCGGCCGCGCACCGGCTCGCCGGAGTGCGCCTGGTCGACATCGAGTCGCTCGCCGAGGCTTCCGCGGACGCGCCGATGGCCGCCGACGTCGAGCAGGTACGGCGAATCGTCTCCGACGAGGTCGCCGCGTTCGGCGCCGCGCAGCGTGCCGCGCACATCACTCCGACCGTGGTCGCCCTGCGTGCCATGGCCGCCGACGTCGTCGCCGGCGAGATCGCCCGGCTCGACGGACGGCTGCCGGACCTGGACGACAAACACCGCGCGGAGATCACCCAGACCGTACGGCGCGTCGTCGACAAACTGCTCCACGCGCCGACCGTACGGGTCAAGCAGCTCGCGGCCGAACCCGGCGGCGCCGGGTACGCGGACGCACTGCGGACCCTGTTCGACCTCGACCAGGAGACGGTGGCCTCCGTCTCCCGCGCCGAGGACAGCACCGAGACGAACGCACAGAACCGAGGGCCGGCATGAGCGGCATGAGTACGAAGGCACTGAGGCTGGGGACCAGGCGCAGCAAGCTCGCCATGGCCCAGTCGGGGCAGGTGGCGGACGCCGTGAGCCAGGTGACCGGGCGGCCCGTCGAACTCGTCGAGATCACCACGTACGGCGACACCTCCCGTGAGCACCTCGCGCAGATCGGCGGCACGGGCGTGTTCGTCACCGCACTGCGGGACGCGCTGCTGCGGGGGGAGGTCGACTTCGCGGTTCACTCGCTGAAGGACCTCCCGACCGGGCAGCCCGAGGGCCTGGTCCTGGCGGCCGTACCGGAACGTGAGGATCCGCGTGATGTCCTCGTCGCCCGGGACGCGCTCAAGTTCACCGACCTGCCGCGCGGGGCGCGCATCGGCACGGGTTCACCGCGCCGCATGGCGCAGCTGAACGCGTACGCGCGCGGCCACGGGCTCGACCTGGAGACCGTACCGATACGCGGGAACGTCGACACCCGCATCGGGTACGTGCGCGACGGCGAGCTCGACGCGGTCGTCCTGGCCGCCGCCGGACTGAACCGCATGGGCCGCAGTGACGAGGTGACCGACTTCCTGTCGGTCGACACGGTTTTGCCCGCTCCCGGCCAGGGAGCCCTGGCGATCGAATGCGCCGCCCACCAAGCGGACCTGATCGCCGCGCTCGGTGAACTCGACGACCCCTTCACCCGGGCCGCCGTGACCGCCGAACGGTCCCTGCTCGCCGCCCTGGAAGCCGGTTGCAGCGCACCTGTGGGTGCACTGGCCGACCTCCTGGCCGACGGGCAGATTGTCAAAGAAATGCGCCTGCGGGGCGTCGTCGGCACGACCGACGGATCCCGCACGGTGCAGCTGTCCACCACCGGTCCCGTGCCCGAGACGTACGACCGGGCAATGGCGCTCGGCCGCGAACTCGCAGCCGAGATGCTCGCCCAGGGCGCGGCCGGTCTGATGGGGGAGCGAGCGCTGTGAGCCCCACCACTCTTCCCGCCGGTCCTGAACACGGGCACGTCACCTTCCTTGGTGCCGGACCCGGGGATCCGGGACTGCTGACTCTTCGCGCCGTGGAGGCGCTGGCGAACGCGGACGTCCTCGTCGCCGAGCACGAGGTGCTCGACGTCGTCCGGACGCACGCCAGACCAGGCGTCGCCGTCGTGCATACGGAAGCCGGTCCGTTCCCGGGCCCCCTTCCGGGCACGGGCACGCCGCACCCGACGATCGTTGACGGCACGTCAACAACCGCTGGGAGCCCCGCTGTGCGGGATGCCGCACATCTTGTCATGGAGGCCGCGCGGGGCGGCAGGCGGGTCGTCCGTGCGGTGTCCGGGGACCCAGGACTGGATACGTACGCGGCCGAGGAAATGCTCGCCTGTGTCGCCGCCGGTGTTCCCTTCGAGGTCGTCCCCGGCATCTCGGCCGCCGTCGGCGTGCCCGCGTACGCCGGTGTGCCGCTGCGCGACGCGCAGGGCGCGGACGTCCGGTTCATCGACGCGCGGACCGCGTCCGACCGGTGCTGGACCGAGGTCGGCGTGTCGGACGGGACCGTCGTCGTGTCCACGACGCTGGACTCCGTGGCGGCCGCCGCCGGCGAGCTGGTCGCGGCCGGGCGCAAGCCCGACACCCCGATGACCGTCACCGTCGCCGGTACGACGACCCGTCAGCGGACCTGGTGCGCCACCCTCGGCACCATCGCGCAGACGCTGAAGCAGGCGAAGGTGCTGCCCTCTCCCGAGGGCGGCCGGCCGGTCATAGCCGTGGTCGGTGAGCGTTCCGCCCCCGCCCAGCGCGACCAGCTCGCCTGGTTCGAGTCCAAGCCGCTGTTCGGCTGGAAGGTGCTCGTACCGCGCACGAAGGAGCAGGCGGCCTCGCTCTCCGACCAGCTGCGGTCCTACGGCGCGGTGCCGCACGAGGTGCCGACCATCGCCGTCGAACCGCCGCGGACGCCCCAGCAGATGGAGCGGGCGGTGAAGGGGCTCGTCACCGGCCGGTACGAGTGGATCGCCTTCACCTCCGTCAACGCCGTCAAGGCCGTGCGGGAGAAGTTCGAGGAGTACGGGCTCGACGCCCGCGCCTTCGCCGGGATCAAGGTCGCGGCGGTGGGCGAGCAGACCGCCAAGGCGCTGATCGCGTTCGGTGTGAAGCCGGACCTGGTGCCGAGCGGGGAGCAGTCCGCGGCCGGGCTGCTGGAGGACTGGCCCCCGTACGACCCGGTGTTCGATCCGATCGACCGGGTGTTCCTGCCGCGGGCCGACATCGCCACCGAGACGCTCGTCGCCGGGCTCATCGAGCTGGGCTGGGAGGTCGACGACGTCACCGCCTACCGGACCGTGCGGGCTTCGCCGCCGCCGGCCGAGACGCGTGAGGCGATCAAGGGCGGTGGGTTCGACGCCGTGCTCTTCACCTCGTCGTCCACCGTGCGCAACCTGGTCGGGATCGCCGGGAAGCCGCACAACGTGACGGTCATCGCGTGCATCGGGCCGGCTACCGCCAAGACGGCCGAGGAGCATGGGCTGCGGGTGGACGTGATGGCTCCCGAGCCGTCCGTGCACAAGCTGACCGAGGCGCTGGCGGAGTTCGGGCTGCGGCGGCGGGCTGCCGCGCGGGAGGCCGGGGACGCGGTCAGTCGGCCGAGCGAGCGGCGGCCGGGGGCTCGGCGGCGGCGGGCGACGTAGCCGCCGTCACTGTCCTGAGGCACCTGCAACGCCCCGTCGTCCTTTCTGAGGGACGGCGGGGCGTCTTTCCTGATCGCCCCTGGACACGCTGAGTGACGTGAATCAGCAAACTGTGCGTGCCCCGCTCCACCACTTCTCCGTGCCGCTCTCCGCCACCCGGCGCGGCGCCCGTCTCGCCCGCCTCCTCGCGGCCGAGCAACTCAACGCCTGGGGGATGCCGTTGGATCCGGCCCGGCTCGTGGTCGCGGAACTCGCCGCGAACGCGGCTCTGCACGGCCGTGTCCCCGGCCGCAGCTTCCGGCTCACGCTCGCCGTCGTCGGGCCCGGAACCTTGCGCGTCGAGGTCGCGGACACCCGGGGGGATCATCTGCCCGCCCCGGCGCGAGCGGGTGGCGACGCCCCCGCGGAGTCCGGCTACGGGCTGTTGCTCGTCGAGGAGTTGGCCGACCGGTGGGGCGTGCTGTGCGGGCCGGTGCCGTGCAAGACGGTGTGGGCGGAACTGGATTTCGACCCATGCCGGTGAACTCCGCACCGGAGCCCGGAAACCCGGGACCCGGTGGGGCGAAGGCCGGTGCTGCGGGCGGTAAAAGACCAAAGAAACCGGGGAAAAAACCCTTCCAACCAAACCAAACCCCGTGTTTGTCACTCGGGTGGGTGAAACGGGCCGTTGTGGCTGGCGCGTGCGTCGCCCCACCGTGCACGCTCGGCACGAACGACCCCACACATGCATCGGCCCCCGCCGGGACGGCAATCCCAGTGCGAGGGCCTGACCATCCAGGAAGAGAGCAATTCTTCCCCATGGCTGCTACGAAGCCTATCGCTGCCCCGCGCCCGACACCGGGCGTTCGGCGCGGTGCCACCCACTCCGGTGTCACCCACGTACGTGCGTACCAGTCGAGTCACTACACGATCGTCGGCAACCACCTCGCTCAGCACCGGGCGCTGTCGCTGACCGCGATCGGGCTGGCCGTCCACATCCTGTCGCTGCCGCAGGGCGCCCCCGTCGACATCCGCAGCCTCGCCGACCGCTTCCCCGAAGGGCGGGACCGTATCGCCTTCGGGCTGCGGGAGCTGGAGACGCACGGCTATCTGGAGCGGGTGCGCGAGCGCGCGGACGGGGGCCGTTTCGTCACGCGGACGTACGCGCACAACGCCCCGGCGCTCACCCGGAGCCGGGCGGAGGCGCCCGGCATACGGGACGAGCCGGTCGTATCCGTCGCCCCCGTCACCAGGGCGGTGCCCGTGGCCCCGGCCGTGCCGCTCGCCGTCGCGGAAGTCGCAGGAGCCGAGGGGGCAGACGTCCCCGTGCCCGAAGAGCCTCCGCCGGTGCCGCTCGAAGCCTGCGAACAGGAACCGTTCAGCAGCGAGCACCGCGACAAGGCCTCCGCTCTGCTTGCCGGACTGCGCCGCACCGACTACCGCTTCACGCTCTCCCGGAAGGACGTGGAACGCCTCACCCCCGCCGTCGTCGCCTGGTTCGACAACGGCGCCTCCCGGGCCGCCGTGATCCACGCCATGACCGCCGACGTTCCCGTCCCCCTGAAATCTCCCGCCGGGTTCCTCGCCCACCGGCTCCGGGAGGGACTCCCGCCGCCCCTGCCGCCCCTGTCACCTTTCACGGCCCCCGGCGAGGACACGGCCCCCGCACCGGTGGCGACCACGCCGGAACTCTGGGGAGAGCGCTGGAAGGACTGCGAGGGCGACTGCACCCGCGTCCTTCCCACCGCGGGGCCGGAGAGAGTCTGTCGCGACTGCCGTGCCCGCAGAGCGGCGACGGCCCCCATGCCCGCCCTCGTGCCCGCCCCCGCGGTCTGAACCTCTCGCGGGGGAACGGCCGGATGTCTCCCCGGGCCGCGGAACCCGCCCCGACCCTCACGACTCCCGAGGAAGCAGCCCATGACCGACGACGCGACCCACTCCGCCTACGCACGCGTGTACCGAGTCCTGCTCCAAGCGGCCGACGACCTCGAGACCCTGAAGCAGGAGGGCGCCGAGGTCGGAGTGGAACCCCATGCCGGTGCCGCCCTGGCGGCGGTCAAGCTCGCCTCGGCCGTGCTGTTCCCCACCGTGCGCTGTCAGACGCCGCCCTGGTCCCAGGACACCGACCGCCTGCTGGACCTGTGTGTCAACTGGCGTGACGCCGCTTTCCGGGTCGGTGAGTTCGCGCCGGAACCCGCGCTGCGGATCGTCGCGGACGAGGACGGCAGGGACGGCGCGAACTCACCGACCCGGAAAGCGGCGTCACTGTCCCTTTAACACACTTCCCAGCCCACGAGACGGGAAGAAACTTCGTATGCGTTCATATAC
>NZ_JARGEF010000192.1:0-16041 GCF_033794725.1 Streptomyces sp. ID05-39B
GGCGGAGGTGGCGTCGGGGACGGGTGCGGCGAGCAGGCCGGGGCCGGTGATCTCCGGGTCGGTCGTCCAGGAGGTCAGCGAGACCGGCGGGGTGGTGCCGAGCGGGCGTATCAGAGGGGACATGGCGGCCGCGCCGGCCATCACGGGTGTGGTGAGCCGGTGCATGGCCTGCTCGGGGTGGCCGGCCTGGGGGGCCGGCATGCCGGGCAGCAGGGGTGCGGAGACCTGGGTCGGGGCGACCGGGGTCTCGCCGAGCATCTGCCCGCCCTGCGCGATCAAGGGGCCGACGCCGCGGCGGCGCTGGCTCTCGGACGTCGTCGCGGCGCCACTGCCGGGCGTGCGTGCCGGTGTGACATTGCTGCCCGCACCGGAGCCGCCACGGGCCTCGGTGTCGGCCGGCACGCCGGTGTTCATGCCGCCCAGGGCGATCGCGGCCAGCGACACCGCGCCGGCGGCGGCGAAGGCGAACCGCAGCCCGCGCGAACGCTCGGCGTCGGACCGGCCGACGGGGTGGATCCGGAAGCCGCGCTCGCCGGAGGGCGCGAGCACGGAACCGTGGTCGCGCGCGGGGACATAGCCGAACTCGAACGGCTCGTCCCGCTTCGCTCCGAAGACTCCGGACGCTCCGGGGCGGGCCCCGAATCTGTCACCGAAGCCTCCCCCGAGCGGCGGCAGACCGCCGTCGTCCGGGTCACCTCCCCCGGGGAGCCCCTGGAGGCGCGCCAGGAAGCTTTCGGAGGGGGCGGGCGGGGCCACTTCCGCGAAGACGTTCTTCAGCCGGCGCTGTGCGTCGACCTCCGCTTTGCATTTGGAGCAGGTCGCCAGATGCGCCAGCACACGCTCACGGGTGTCATGACCCAGCTCGCCGTCCACGAGGGCGGAGAGCCGGTCGCCGAGGTGCTGCTCGGCCGGGGTGGGACGGGTTCCGGTCACGCGGGCGCGCCCCCTCCCCCCAGAGCGGGGACACGAGCCACGAAGGAGCGACGCTCGGAGCGCGCCTCGGGCGAGCGGTGGGCCAGTGCCTTGCGCAGCTGCGAACGGCCGCGGTGGATACGCGAGCGGACCGTGCCCAGCTTGACGCCGAGGGTCGCGGCGATCTCCTCGTACGACAGGCCTTCGATGTCGCACAGGACGACCGCGGCGCGGAACTCCGGCGCGAGGGTGTCGAGGGCCTGCTGGACGTCCGCGTCGAAGTGGGCGTCGTTGAAGACCTGCTGAGGACTGGGCTCCTTGCTGGCCAGCCGCTCGGCCGCGTCGTCGCCGAGCGAGTCGAAGCGGATGCGCTGCTTACGGCGGACCATGTCGAGGAAGAGGTTGGTGGTGATGCGGTGCAGCCAGCCCTCGAAGGTGCCCGGCGTGTAGGTGGACAGCGAGCGGAAGACGCGGACGAAGACCTCCTGGGTGAGGTCCTCGGCGTCGTGCTGGTTGCCGGTGAGGCGGTAGGCGAGCCGGTACACACGGCCGCTGTGCAGGCTGACGATCTCCTCCCAGGTGGGCGGAGTCCACGCCTGCCCGTCCGCGTCGGTGGAGAAGGTCGCGGTCTGGGAGGGGCCGGCGCCAGGGCCGGCGGCGTGGCTGTGGTCAGCGGTGTCGTTCACGGATTTCGGCCTGCCTGCCGAACCGAGAAAGCGCCGCAGCGCTCCTCCCCGATCCACAGGTGCAGCCGCACCTCCCCTGTCGGCTCTGGTGGTGTCCAGCGGAGCCCCTACCATAGCCACCTCGCCCGTTAGCTCCGGATAAGCGGTTTTACGAGAATTTGATCTGGGCTGATACGGCTCATACGGCTGCGTCAGCACTTGCTGGGCATCCCGTCCGTCGCCGTGATCCAACCGTGTCCCCCCGTAGTCCGTCACACCCCTTCAAACGCGCGGTCCCATCTGCGGGTTCCCGGCACCAACGGATACAGTCACGCCCAGGCAACCACGGGGACAGGAGAGGGTCATTACCGGCAACCGGCAGACGAGCTGGGCGTTCGCCGACGCCTATGTCGCCGAGGACGAAGCACTGCGCTGGGCCCGTGACCGGGCCCGCGACGCGGGGCTGCGCTCGGTGTCGCCCAGCACGGGCGCCGCGCTGCGGTTGCTCGCCGCCACCGTGGACGCGAAGTCGGTCGCGGAGATCGGTACCGGTACCGGCGTCTCGGGGATCCACCTGCTGCACGGGATGCGCCCGGACGGCGTCCTGACGACCGTCGACCCCGAGCCGGAGCACCAGCAGTTCGCCCGGCAGGCCTTCCGGGCCTGCGGGTTCGCCAGCAACCGGGCGCGGTTCATCCCCGGCCGCGCGCTGGACGTGCTGCCGAGGCTCGCGGACGCCGGATACGACCTCGTCTTCTGCGACGGTGACCGGCTCGAGGTCATGGACTACCTCGCTGAATCGTTGCGCCTGCTGCGGCAGGGGGGTCTGGTCGTCTTCGAGGGCGTCTTCGCGAACGGCCGCACGATCGACTCCGGCCCGCAGCCCACCGAGGTCATAAGGATCCGCGAACTGCTGCGCGCGGTGCGCGAGAGCCAGGAGCTGGTGCCGTCGCTGCTGCCGGTGGGCGACGGCCTGCTCTGCGCGGTCAAGCGATAACGGCGCGAGCGAGAGCGACACCGGCCACAGCGGCCCGCGCCACAGCCCGAGCAGCAGTCCGACCCGCAGGCCGACCCGCAATCCGACCCGCAGGCCGGCTTGCAGTGCGCCCCGAAGTCCCTCCCCGCCGATACCGCCGCAGTCGCGGCCGCCCCGTATCGCCGCCCGCCCGTATCGCTGCCCGCCCGGTACGCCGTTCGGGCTACGCACCCCTCGACAACCGCCGGACATCCGCCGAAAAAAGTCTCCCCGGCACCCTTGGAGGGTGCCGGGGAGACGAAGGGGTATGGTCGCTTGCGCGTCAGCCGACGACCTTCTTGAGGGCGTCGCCGAGCGCGTCGGCCTCATCCGGGGTCAGCTCGACGACAAGCCGACCGCCGCCTTCGAGCGGAACGCGCATGACGATGCCCCGCCCCTCCTTGGTCACCTCGAGCGGGCCATCGCCCGTCCGCGGCTTCATGGCCGCCATGCTCGTTCCCCTTCCTGAAACCAGCTCATCGTCAAAGCCGACGGCCCGTGAAGGGCAAGGCGCGGCCCAGCATGGGACCCACGACACCGGCATCGAACACATTGCTTCCCAGCCATTATCCCGCATCGCAGGACCCGATGACCAACATCGGTCGGCATCGCTTGGGCAACGCGCGCGAGCAAAACCACTCAATTCGGCGATGTGACTGCGATACTGCGCGCCCGCAAGGACTTCCGCGCACCGGAAATCGTCCCGATTTCTTTGACGCAGGTCACACGCCCCGCGCGCTCGGCGTCCATCATGCTGTCCTTCGGACACCTGCGTACACCTGCGTACTGGTCAGTACGTCAGCCGCGACACCGGAGGGGACATCCCATGGCCGACACCGTGCTCTACGAGGTGAGCGACGGGCTCGCGACGATCACCCTGAACCGCCCGGAGGCGATGAACGCGCTGAACATCGCGACCAAGGTCGCCCTGCGGGAGGCGGTGGAGTCCGCTGCGGCCGACGACGCCGTACGGGCCGTACTGCTGACCGCCGCCGGTGAGCGGGCCTTCTGTGTGGGCCAGGACCTCAAGGAGCACATCGGGCTGCTGGCCGAGGGCTCGGGCAAGGTCATGAGCACGGTCAAGGAGCACTACAACCCGGTCGTTCGGGCGCTGACGGAGGCGCCGAAGCCGGTGGTCGCCGCCGTGAACGGGGTCGCCGCGGGCGCCGGCTTCGGCTTCGCGCTGGCCGCCGACTACCGGGTCGTGGCCGACACGGCGTCCTTCAACACCTCGTTCGCGGGGGTCGCGCTCACCGCCGACTCCGGTGTCTCCTGGACCCTGCCCCGGGTGATCGGTCCCGGACGCGCCGCCGATCTGCTGCTGTTCCCGCGCAATCTCAAGGCGCAGGAGGCGTACGAGCTGGGGATCGCCAACCGGGTCGTGCCCGCACAGTCGCTGCGCGCCGAGGCCGAGAAGGTGGCGCGGGCGCTGGCCGACGGGCCGACGGTGGCGTACGCCGCGCTCAAGGAAGCCGTGGCGTACGGGCTCTCGCACTCGCTCTCCGAGACGTTGGACAAGGAGGACGAGCTGCAGACGCGGGCGGGGGCGTCGCAGGACCACAGGATCGCCGTGCAGGCGTTCGTGAACAAGGAGAAGCCCAAGTACCTGGGCCGCTGAGTCCGGCGATGCGAGTGGTGTCGGGGGCTGTGGGCCGTCCCGGCCGAGGCACGGCCCCCGCGCCCGTTACGCCGCGCCGCGGGACACGCAGGTCGCCAGGTGGTCGTCGACCAGGCCGCACGCCTGCATGAGCGCGTAGGCCGTCGTCGGCCCCACGAACCGCAGGCCGCGCTTCTTCAGTGCCTTCGACAGGGCCGTCGACTCGTCCGTGACCGCCGGGACGTCCGCGAGGGTCTTGGGGACCGCGCGGGTCGCCGCGTCCGGCGCGTGGGACCAGATCAGTTCGTCGAGTTCGCCCGGCGACCAGCCGGCCAGCACGCGGGCGTTGGCGATCGTGGCGTCGATCTTGGCGCGGTTGCGGATGATGCCGGGGTCGGCGAGGAGGCGGGTACGGTCCTCGTCGGTGAAGGCGGCGACCGCGTCGATCCTGAAGTCGGCGAAGGCTGCTCGGAAGCCGGCGCGGCGACGCAGGATCGTGATCCAGGACAGGCCGGACTGGAAGGCCTCCAGGCTGAGGCGCTCGAAGAGGGCCTCGTCGCCGTGGACCGGGCGCCCCCACTCCTCGTCGTGGTAGGTCACGTAGTCCGCCGTGGACAGGGCCCAGGGGCAGCGCAGCGCACCGTCCGGGCCCGCGAGGGCGGTGCCGTCACTCACTGCTGGTCCTGCGGTCCGGGCTTGTCCAAGCAGACGTGCGGCTCGGGCGTCCGGGCGACGGCGAGCGCGGACTCCAGTTCGCCGATACGGGCGTCCCGTTCGGCGAGTTCGGCGGCGAGACGGTTGAGGGCGTCGTCGACGTCGGACATGCGGTAGCCGCGGGCGGCGAGCGGGAAGCGGAGGCGGTCGACGTCGGCCCGGTCGAGGGGGCGGTCCGGGGGCAGCGGGTCGTGCAGCCGCTCGGGCGCGACCTCAGGCAGCGGACCGGTGCCCTCGCCGCCGCCCACCACGGCGAGTGTCACCGCGGCCACCACGACGGCGAGGGCGATGACCAGGAAGAAGAACATAACCATCGGTGGGTCCCCACGCTCGCAGTGCTCGTTGTCAGATGTGTCAGGCTCCGATCGTGCCATGGGGGTGTGACAGTTAGGGTCGCAGGCGGCGGATGTCAGGGACGTACGAGGAGAGGTCACAGGGGATGCTCAGGCTGGGCAGGCGGGAATTCGGCACCCACGAGCCGGTGATCATGGCGATCGTGAACCGGACTCCCGACTCCTTCTACGACCAGGGCGCGACCTTCCGTGACGAGCCGGCCCTCGCGCGCGTGGAGCGGGCGGTGGCCGAGGGCGCGGCGATCATCGACATCGGCGGCGTCAAGGCCGGGCCGGGCGAAGAGGTCACAGCGGAGGAGGAGGCGCGGCGCACGGTCGGTTTCGTGGCCGAGGTGCGGCGGCGCTTCCCGGAGGTCGTGATCAGTGTGGACACCTGGCGGGCCGAGGTCGGCGAGGCGGTCTGCGAGGCGGGCGCGGATCTGCTGAACGACGCCTGGGGCGGCGTCGATCCGCGGCTGGCCGAGGTCGCGGCGCGATACGGGGTCGGGCTGGTCTGCACGCACGCGGGCGGCACGGAGCCGCGGACCCGGCCGCACCGGGTGACGTACGACGACGTCATGGCCGACATTCTGAGCGTGACCGTGGGGCTGGCGGAGCGGGCGGCGGGGCTGGGGGTGCCGCGGGAGTCGATCCTCATCGATCCCGGGCACGACTTCGGGAAGAACACCCGGCACAGCCTGGAGGCGACGCGACGGCTGGGGGAGATGGTGGAGACGGGGTGGCCGGTGCTGGTGTCGCTCTCCAACAAGGACTTCGTCGGGGAGACGCTGGACCGGCCCGTCAAGGAGCGGGTGGTGGGGACGCTGGCCACGACCGCTGTGTCGGCGTGGCTGGGGGCGCGGGTGTACCGGGTGCACGAGGTCGCCGAGACGGCGCAGGTGCTGGACATGGTGGCGTCCATCGCCGGGCACCGGGAGCCGGCGGTGGCTCGGCGGGGGCTGGCGTAGATCCCGCTCGCCCCCGCCGTCCCTTCCCGTCCCGGACCTGGCTGCCGAAACGGCCGGTCTCTAGCGGCCGGTCTCTAGCGGCCGGTCTCTAGCGGCCGGTCTCCTTCGAGACCAAGGCCACCGCTTCCTCCACGTCGTCCGTGACGTGGAAGAGGAGGAGGTCCTTCTCCGAGGCCTTGCCCTGGGCGATCAGGGTGTTCCTCAGCCAGTCGATCAGGCCGCCCCAGTACTCCGTGCCGAAGAGCACGATCGGGAAGCGGGTGACCTTCTGGGTCTGGACGAGGGTGAGGGCCTCGAAGAGTTCGTCCAGGGTGCCGAGGCCGCCGGGCAGGACGACGAACCCCTGCGCGTACTTCACGAACATCATCTTGCGGACGAAGAAGTACCGGAAGTTCAGGCCGATGTCGACGTAGGGGTTCAGCCCCTGCTCGAAGGGCAGTTCGATGCCGAGGCCCACCGAGACGCCGCCCGCCTCGCAGGCGCCCTTGTTGGCCGCCTCCATGGCACCGGGGCCACCGCCCGTGATCACGGCCCAGCCGGCCTGGACCAGCGCGCGTCCGAGCCGTACGCCCGCCTCGTACTCCGGGGAGTCGACCGGCGTGCGGGCGGAGCCGAAGACGCTGATGGCGGCCGGGAGTTCGGCCAGGGTGCCGAAGCCTTCGATGAACTCGGACTGGATGCGCAGGACGCGCCAGGGGTCGGTGTGGACCCAGTCGGAAGGGGCACGCTCGTCCAGCAGCCGCTGGTCCGTGGTGCTCGCCTGTACCTGATCCCGCCTCCGGAGGACGGGTCCCAGGCGCTGTTCCTCCGGTGGCCGCCGCTTGCCCTCCGGGTTGCCTGTAGCCATGTGAACTCCCTCCGCTTGCAGTCGTTCCACCTCAGCGTAGATCTACGCGGGTTACGGGCGGGGGACGTCGGCGTGTCCGCCGTGGGTGCCCCTGGGCACGGATGCCCCGCGATCACGCGGTCAGCCAGGCCCGCAGCCGCTCCTCCCCCGCCAGGATCTTCGCGGTCTCCACCCGCTCGTCCCGCTTGTGCGCCAAGTGCGGGTTGCCGGGGCCGTAGTTGACGGCGGGCACGCCGAGCGCCGAGAAGCGGGACACGTCGGTCCAGCCGTACTTGGGCTGCGGGGTGCCGCCCACGGCCTCGATGAAGGCCGCCGCGGCGGGGTGCGAGAGTCCGGGCAGGGCCGCCCCGCTGTGGTCGTCGATGACGAACTCCTCGACCCCGCAGCCGGCGAACACCTCACGGACGTGGGCGATGGCTTCCTCGGGCGTACGGTCGGGCGCGTAGCGGAAGTTGACGGTCACGACGCACTCGTCGGGGATGACGTTGCCGGCCACTCCCCCGGTGATGCCGACCGCGTTGAGGCCCTCGCGGTACTCCAGGCCGTCGATCACCGGGTAGCGCGGCTCGTAGGCGGCGAGGCGGGCCAGGATCGGGGCGGCCGTGTGGATGGCGTTGGAGCCCATCCAGCTGCGCGCCGAGTGGGCCCGCTCGCCCCGGGTCTTCAGCAGCACCCGCAGGGTGCCCTGGCAGCCGCCCTCGACCTGGCCGTCGGAGGGCTCCAGGAGGACCGCGAAGTCGCCTTCCAGCCACTGCGGGTGGGTCTCGGCGACGTGCTTGAGGCCGTTGAGGTCGGCGGCGACCTCTTCGTTGTCGTAGAAGACGAAGGTCAGGTCCCGGTTGGGGGCGGGGACCGTGGCGGCGATGCGGAGCTGGACGGCGACGCCCGCCTTCATGTCGCAGGTGCCGCAGCCCCACAGGACGCCGTCCGCGTCCAGCCGGGACGGGACGTTGCCGGCGATCGGGACGGTGTCGATGTGGCCGGCGAGGACCACCCGCTCGGGCCGGCCCAGGCGGGTGCGGGCGATCACGTTGTTGCCGTGCCGGTCCACCGTGAGGTGCGGCAGCGTGCGCAGGGCCGTCTCGATGGCGTCCGCGAGCGGCTTCTCCGTGCCGCTCTCGGAGGGGAAGTCGACGAGCTGCGCGGTGAGCAGAGCGGCGTCCAGCGTGAGGTCAAGCGGGGTCTCGGCCATGCCGTCGACCCTAACGCGCCGACCGCTCGTCCCGCCCGGACCCACCTTCCGCACGGGCCTCCCTCGTTTCCGTACTCTCCAGTACCTTGTACCCGTGCCAGAGCCGTCACCCACTCCCAAGCGCCGCGGCCGCCTCCTGAGATGCGGGGCGGCCTGCGTGGTCCTGTCCGCCGTCGCGGGCTATGTCGTGGTCCAGTACGTCACCGGAGGCGCCGGGGACCGGGGGTGCAGAGTCGTTTCCGCCGACGGGAGCTCGCCGGCGTACGAGTTCACGCCGGAGCAGGCGGTGAACGCAGCCACCATCGCGGCCGTCGGCACCAACCGGAACATGCCCGAGCGGGCCGTGACCATCGCGCTGGCGACCGCGCTCCAGGAGTCTGCGCTGCGCAACCTCGACCACGGCGACCGGGATTCGCTCGGCCTCTTCCAGCAGCGGCCCTCGCAGGGCTGGGGCAGCGCGCAGGAGGTCACCGACCCGGCGTACGCGGCGAACATCTTCTACGAGCACCTCGCCAAGGTGCGCGACTACACCGAACTGCCGCTCACCGTCGCCGCGCAGCGGGTGCAGCGCAGCGGGTACCCGGACGCGTACGCCAAGCACGAGCCGGGCGCGACGCTGCTGGCCGCCGCGCTCACCGGGACCTCCGCGGCCTCGCTGACCTGCGAGGGCCGCCCGGACGCCACGACCCGCGCCGCGACGGCCACCGGCCCGGACGCGGTCCGCGCCGCTCTCGTACGGGATTTCGGGCGCGACGCGCTCCAGCAGGCGGGTGCCGAGGTCGGTGACGAGGATGCCTCCGCCGCGGACCCGCCGGTCACCGAGGCCGATGGCCGGACCGTGACGCTGCCCGTGGCCGAGGACACGACCGCGGACGGACGCGACGCCGCCGAACGCGGCTGGCAGCTCGCGCACTGGGCGGTGGCCAACGCCTCCGCGCTGCGCATCCAGCGCGTCACCTACGCCGGCCGGGAGTGGGTCGCCGGCACCACCGGCAGCACATGGCGGGCCACCGGCACAGCCGGCGCCGAGGCCACGGGCGCGGGCGGTGGCTCCGGGAGCGTACGGATCGTCACCGCGCAGTAGTACGGGTATTCACTCCGACGGGTAATGGGTGGGGCACCGGACGGCGGTGCGCTCAGGTTTTCGTGCCGTCACCGTCCAGGTGGGCGAATGCCTTGGGAACACAGGGCTCCACGGGTTTTGCCGACTTTCACATCGGGCGGTTTTCGCCCGTTTTTATCCAGAGCTGATTATGCGACGCATTACCAACTCTTTACGTCGGCCGTCCGCAACCTTCGCGGGGTTCAAGCGGTAGTCAGTGCGTCCGGGCCCGGACAGACCTCATAGACAGTTCTTTTTCTCCCCCGTCGAAGGAGCATCATGTCCCTCCCCCTGACCCGCAGGATCGCCCGTGTCGCACTGCTTGTCGCCGCGGGAGCTGCTGCCGGTGTCGGTGCGGCCGGCTCCGCCAGCGCCGCCCCCGACCTGCCCGCCACCCCGAACCTGGGCGGACTGACCGCCCTGGACGGGGCGAGCGTCGGCAACACGGTCGACAGCGCGGCGCAGAACGTCACCGGGACCGCGGGCAAGACCGGCGGCAAGACGGTCGAGCAGGCCCTGCCGACCGCGGGAAAGACCGGCGGCAAGGCAGTGAAGAAGGTGACGCCGGCCGCGCAGAAGGCCGCCGGTGAGGCGACCGGCACCGCGGCGGGCTCCGCCGGCGATCTCCTCGGGGACACCGCGTCCACGGCGACCAAGGGCGGGCTGCCCACGGAGTCCCTGACGCAGGGTGGGCTGCCGGATGCGGGGACGCTGCCGGTGAACGGCCTTCCGCTCGGCTGAGTACCGCGCTTCAGCGGCGACGGGGTCCAGGGTGTTCCCCTGGACCCCGTCCTCGTTCAGCGCCCCTACGCCTCCACGCCCCTATGCCTTCAGGCGTTCCACGGCAGCCCGCACCCGCTCGTCCGTCGCCGTCAGGGCCACGCGTACGTGCTCGGCGCCCGCCGGTCCGTAGAAGTCGCCGGGGGCCACCAGGATGCCGCGGGCCGCCAGGTGGGCCACGGTGTCCCAGCAGGACTCGCCTCTGGTGACCCAGAGGTAGAGGCTGGCCTCGCTGTGGTCGACGCGGAAGCCGTGGGCGAGGAGCGCCTCGCGCAGGAGGGTGCGGCGGGCGGCGTAGCGTTCGCGCTGCTCGTGGACGTGGGTGTCGTCGGAGAGGGCCGCCACGACCGCCGCCTGGGTCGGCGCCGAGGTCATCATGCCGCCGTGCTTGCGGATCTCCAGGAGCGGGCCGAGGACCGCCGGATCACCGGCCAGGAAGGCGGCGCGGTAGCCGGCCAGGTTCGAGCGCTTCGACAGGGAGTGGACCGAGACGATCCCCTCGTACGAGCCGCCGTTGACGTCCGGGTGGAGGACGGAGACGGGGTCGGCCTCCCAGCCCAGTTCGACGTAGCACTCGTCGGAGAAGAGCAGGACGCCGTGCTCACGGGCCCAGGCCACGATGCGCGTCAGGTCGGCCTGGGAGAGGACCTTGCCGGTCGGGTTGGACGGGGTGTTGAGCCAGAGCAGCTTGAGGTCCGTCGGGTCCAGCTCGCTCCCCGCGGGGTCAGCCGCGAATGTCTCAGTGTCGTAGGCCACGTACTCGGCGCGGGCCAGCCGGGCGCCGACCTCGTACGTCGGGTAGGCCAGGCGCGGGAAGGCCACCTTGTCCCCGGGGCCGAGGCCCAGCTGGGTGGGGAGCCAGGCGACCAGTTCCTTGGAGCCGACGATCGGCAGGACGTGCCGGTGGGTGACGCCACGGGCACCCAGGCGCCGCTCCAGCCAGCCGGTGATCGCGTCGCGCAGTGCCGGGGTTCCCCAGACCGTGGGGTAGCCCGGGGAGTCCGCCGCGTCGATCAGCGCCTTCTGGATCAGCTCGGGGACCGGGTCGACCGGGGTGCCGACGGAGAGGTCGACGATCCCGCCGGGGTGCGCCGCGGCCGTCTTCTTGTACGGCTCCAGCTTGTCCCAGGGGAAGGTGGGAAGACGGTCTGAGACTGCGGACACGGTTCTTGGCTCACTCTCTGACGGACACGGCCATGAGACGGACACGGCCCGGACGGACACGACCGGGACGCATACGGCCCGGACACATACGGCCCGGACAGGCGCGGACACGGCCACGGACGCATACGCCACTGACGCGCATACGGCCGGCGGCCTGGCGGATACGGCAATGCCTCGGCCCCGTACGGCGATCTTGGGCGATCAGGCCGTACGGGACCGAGGCGGCGCGTCGATGCGGGCCGCTCGGCTGGTTACCCGGCCTGCGGCGGCAGCGCGGCGACGAAGGGGTGGTCGCGCTCGATCAGACCCAGCTTGCTGGCACCGCCGGGCGAGCCCAGCTCGTCGAAGAACTCGACGTTCGCCTTGTAGTAGTCCTTCCACTCCTCCGGAGTGTCGTCCTCGTAGAAGATCGCCTCGACCGGGCATACCGGCTCACAGGCACCACAGTCGACGCATTCGTCCGGGTGGATGTACAAGGACCGCTGGCCCTCGTAGATGCAGTCGACCGGGCACTCTTCGATGCATGCCTTGTCCTTGACGTCGACACAAGGCTGCGCGATGACGTAGGTCACGCTGTCGTTCCTCCTCGATAGGGCGCCGGCGGGCCTCCTCAGGCTCCGCCGCCTGGCGCGCGGGAGCGCGGCGTCGTCGATGCCCGCCCCTAGTATCTCCGTTCTTGGCAACGATCCGAACAGGAGGGGTGAACCGACCTGTGGAAATCTCGGCCGCCGGACGTCTCGAGGTTCGCATCACCGCCGCTGACGTGGGCAAACGTGTCTCCGTGCGGCGCTTGAACGAACCTGGGGTCACCGAGGGGAAATTCACCGACACGGTGGGTGTTCTCACATCATGGGACAACGGTGTGCTGCTGATCACACGGAAGAGTGGCGAGAGCGTCCGCATCGCGGAATCCTCCCTGGTCGCCGGGAAGGTCGTCCCGGCCGCTCCGGCCCGCCGCCGGGGCCCGGCCGCCTCCTACGAGGAACTCGCCCGCGTCTGCGCGCGCGCCTGGCGTCCTGTGGAGAGCGAGCGGCTCGGCGAGTGGGAACTGCGGGCCGCCTCAGGCTTCACCCGCCGTGCCAACTCCGTGCTCCCGCTGGGCGACCCCGGCCTGCCCCTCGACGGGGCCCTGGACGTCGTACGGCGCTGGTACGGCGACCGGGGCCTGCCGGCGTACGTGCAGACCGCCACCGGGGCCGCGGGGACCCAGGAGCTGCTGTGCGCGGAGTTGGAGCGGCGCGGGTGGGTGCGGGAGGTGACCGCCGAGCTGTGGACCGGGGCGCCGGCGGCGGTCGCCGACCTCGCGGAGGCGGGGGCCGGGGGCGTGGTGCTGGCCCGGGAGGCCGACGAGGGGTGGCTGTCCCGGTACCAGCGCAAGGGCATCGGGGAAGTCGCGCTGAAGGTGCTGGGCTCCGGACCGTCGGTGTGGTTCGCGTCCGTGCCCGGTGAGGGTGCGGCGCCTGCCGCCATCGGGCGGTGTGTCGTGGACGGACGGTGGGCCGGGTTCGCGGCGGTCGAGGTGGATCCGCAGCAGCGGCGGCGGGGCCTGGCCACGGTCGTGATGGCAGCGCTGGCGCGCCGGGCGCTGGAGGAGGGCGCGTCGGCTGCCTGGCTCCAGGTCGAGGCGGACAACGCGGGGGCGCGGGCGCTGTACACCGGGATGGGGTTCGGGGCGCACCACGCCTACCACCACTACCGGGAGCCGGAGGCGAGCACCACGTGACGGGATTCGAGCCCTCGGAGCTGCGGCGGCGGTTCGCCGAGGAGGCGCGGTCCGAGCGGCCCGACCTCTCGCTGCTGTGTCTGCTGGTGGGCGCGGCGGCGGACCGGACGCTGGACGAGGCAGGGCTGGACACCGCGCAGGTCGGACTGGACTCGCTGGCGGGTCAGGTGCCGTTCCGGCCGGACGGGCCGCGCGCGTGGGCACTCGCGCTGCGCGAGCTGCTCGGTGAGCGGCTCGGGTTCGGCGGTTCCCCGGCGGACTACGAGCGGCTGGAGTCGTCCCTGCTGCACCACGTGCTGGAACGGCGGCGGGGGCTGCCCATCCTGCTGTCCGTGGTGTGGATCGAGGTCGCGCGGCGGGCCGGGGCCCCGGTGTACGGCGTCGCCCTGCCGGGGCACTTCGTGGTCGGTTTCGGCCCCCCGGAGGAACAGGTGCTCGTCGACCCCTTCGACGGAGGCCGGGTGCTGACCGGGCACGACGCCGAGCTGCTGGTGACGGGGGCGACGGGGGCCCCGCTGGAACCCTCGATGCTGGTCCCGGCGGAGACCCTGGACGTCGTACGGCGCATCCTGAACAACATCCGGGCGTGGGCGGCGGCCCGGCCCGAGCGCTCCGATGTCGCCCTGTGGGCCGTGGAGCTGGCACTGCTGCTGCCGTCCCATCCGGCTCGCCTGCGCTACGAAAGGGGTCAACTGCTGGCACAGCGCGGGCAGTTCGTGGAGGGGGCGGAGGAGATGGAGGAGTACGCGGGGCTGGTGGAGGTGGTGGACGCCACGCTGGCGGAACGGGTCCGGCAGGAGGCGCGGGCGGCACGGGCCCTGCTGAACTGATGCCCGCCCCAGCGGGTTCACAGCGACAGGGGTTGCGGCCGGCGATGTCCGGCTCGGGTGCGACGGCGACACGCGGAGCCCGGCCCGGGGCATCACGGCGGCACTCGGAGCCCGGCCCGGGTCACGGCCGCCCGCGGAGTCCGGCCCGGGGCGTCACGCGGCACGCGGAGCCCGGCCCCCGGTCACAGCCGCCCGCGGAGCCCGGCCCGGGGCCTCGCGGCCGCCCGCGGAACCCGGCGCACGCGAGCGGCCGCACGCGGAGTCCGGCGCACGCGAAGGGCACCCGGCGTGGATGCCGGGTGCCCTTGGGGCCTGGAGTCGGCCTGGAGTGCCTGTCCGCGTCAGCTCGGGTCGGTGTCGATGATCCCGAGCCGGTCCGTCCTGCTCGTCAGCGCCGGGCGCAGGGCGCTGATCACGTCCTGGACGGTGACGGGCGTCTTCTGGCCGTTGCCGCGGGTGATCAGCACACCGTCGAAGGCGCCGCCGTACAGCTCCTTCAGCGCGGCCTCGTCGTAGCTCTCGACGAGCTTGCCGTCGATGGCCTTGACGCCCAGGAACTTCCACAGGGAGTTCTTGGGGCTCATCGGGACGGAGTGCGCGGCGTCGGTCTGGACGGTGACCTTGCCGGACATCGCCGGTTCGGCGAACTCCTTCATCATCCGGTCGACCTCGGCGTCGGACACCGTCGGCTGCTTGGCCTTCGTCGGCACCTTCACCGGGGTGGGCGTGCCCGTCTCGACCTGGCCGCGGTAGGCCTCCACGACGGCCGCCTGGGCGTTGGCCGCGTCGATGCCCTTGCCCGCCTTGCCGTAGACGGCGACGGCCTTGCCGGACTCGAACTTGATCGTGCCGTCGGTGGCCGAGCCGGTGCCGCCCGCGGCGGTCTCCAGGGCCGCCTGGAGCTTCTCCTCGTCGACCGGCATCGCGGGCTCGATCTCACGGTGTTCGCCGAACAGCGAGCCGATCACCGAGACGGGGTTGTAGTCGCTCTTGGCGGCCGCGTCGACGGTGGCCTGCATGTCGAACTGGAGGCCCGCCTGGTCCGGCTTGAGGGTGACGGTGCCGCCGTCCACGGACAGCTTCAGCGGCTGGTTCACCCGGCTGTCGAAGGCGTCGTCGAGCTTCTTGACGGCATCGTCGCGGGTGCCGCCGCCGATGTCGACGCCGAGCACGGTGGTGCCCTTGGGCACGTCGGAGTGGTTCATCAGCAGCCCGGCCCCGTAGGCGCCGGCCGCGGCGACCACCACCAGGCTTCCGAGGAGGACCAGTTTGCTGCGGCCCTTCTTCTTTTTCTTCTTCGAGCCGGCTGCGGGGGTGTTCTGCGCGACCGGCTCGGGCGCCCTCGGCGGAGTGTGCGGCAGCGGCCCGTCGGGGTGTCCTCCGGGCGCGAACGGCCCGCCCTGGCCGGGTCCCTGACCGGTTGCGGGGACGACCGGGATGCCGCTGGTGACGGTGTGCCCGGAGACGTTGTCGTGGCGGCCGTAGCCGCCGGGGCCGGGCTCGGGGGCCGGCGGCTGCGGGGTGAGGATCGCGGTGTCGTCGCTGAGGCCGCCGCCGGGGTGGTGGAGGGGGCCGGCGTTCATCGGCGGCACCATCGGACCGTCACCGGTGACCGGGCCGCCGGTGGGACCGGCGGGGCCCTGCGGACCGCCCCGGCTGCCACGGCCGGCGGGGCCTTCCGGCCCGTTGAAGTCGTGCGGGCCGCCGGGGGCGCCGGGGCCTGCGCCCTGGCCGTTCGGCCCGGGGTAGCCGTTCTGGCCGTTCCCGCTGCCGTCGAAGTACGGCAGGTCGTCGCGGCGCGGCTCGGAGCCGCCACCCTGCATCGGGCCGCCTTGCATCGGGCCGCTCTGCATCGGCCTCTGCACCGGGCTGCCCTGCGCCGGACCGCCGCCCTGCGTGGGGCCTGCGGTCTGCGCCTGACCGCCGCCCTGCGGCGGGCGGGTGCCGTTGCCGTGGGGGCCCGCGGCGAGCGCCTCGGTCACGTCGAAGGAGCCGGTGCCGCCGCCGTGTCCGGGAGCCACGGGGCCGCCGGTGGCGCCGGACATGCCGGCGCCGTTGGTGCCCCCGGGGCGCGGGGCGCCGGGGGCGCTCATGGAGCCGACCACACCGCCGGGCCGCCCGGCACCCGGACGCGCGCCGCCGGGCGCCCCGGAGTTGGCGCCGCTCGCGGACGGGGCGGAGGGGGCGGACGGGGCACCGG
>NZ_JARGEF010000193.1:0-15952 GCF_033794725.1 Streptomyces sp. ID05-39B
CCTCGCCCCCGTCCGGGAGCAGCGTCCACACGAGCACGCCGGTGAGCGCCGCGCCGCCGCGCCGGGCCCGTACGGCGGCCCTGGCCACGGCGGCGGCGGCGCTCACCGGCGTGCTCGTGTGGACGCTGCTCCCGGACGGGGGCGAGGGGAACGATCGCACGGCCGCGCCACGCGGCACGGCCTCCGGGTCCACCGGGACGACGGCCTCCGCCGACGCGTCCCCCAGCGCCTCACCCGTGGACACCACCGGCGACCCCGTCGACCTCCTCAGCGCGGAGGGCCTGCACAAGGTCGTGGCGAAGCTGACCGACGCGATGGGCGGCTCGAAGGTCGACAGCCTGGTCGTGTACGGGGAGTACGCCATCGCCACCGGCCCCGTCCCCGGCCGTCCCAAGCTGTACGACCGCTACATCTACCGGGGCGCGGACGTGGCGGTGAAGTTCGGACCCGGCGGCACCATGACGCCGGGCACGGTCCCCGTCGACATGAAGGGCTTCGCCTGGGACGCCGTGCCCGCGCTGCTCACCAAGGCCGCCCGCACCCTCGGCATCCCGGCCCCGACGAGCCGCTACCTGATCGTCAGCCCGGCCTCCACGACCCTCGACAGCGACCCGACGATGAGCGTCTACCTCTCCGACGAGTACGGCAGCGCCCACTTGCAGGCCAACGCCCGCGGCGAGGTCATCGAGACCTACCCGCGCGACGAGGGCTGACCTCTCGCACGGGCGCCGCCCGTCACCCGACGGGTCCGCCTCTGCGCGCGGCCCGCCGCGACGCCGGAAGGGCCCGCGGACGGCAGTCCACGGGCCCTTCCCGACAGCGGTTGCGCGCCGCCTCGGCGGCCGGTCAGGCGCCGCTCTCGCGGAGCATGTCCTCGCGCTCGACGAGTTTCACGCGCTCGCGGCCCTGCGGCTCGCCCAGCGCCTTCTCCGCGGCGTCCAGCTTGTACCAGCCCTCCCAGGTGGTGAAGCGGACGTCCCGCTCGGCGAGGAACGCGTCCACCGCCTCCGGCTCGGGTGAGTCCGGCGTCTGGAGACGGCCGTTCGCGAAGTCGTCCAGCAGGTTCGACACCGTCTCGTTGGCGTCGCCCTTGGTGTGGCCGATCAGACCGACCGGACCGCGCCGGATCCAGCCGGTGACGTACGTCGACCGGAGGTGCGCGCCGCTCTCCTCGATGACCCGGCCGCCCTTGTCCGGGACCGTGCCCGAGTCGAGGTCCCAGGGCAGCTTCGGCAGCTTCTCGGACAGGTAGCCGACGGCGCGGTAGACGGCCGTGACGTCGAAGTCCTTGAACTCGCCGGTGCCCTTGACGTTGCCGGTGCCGTCGAGGGCGGTGCGCTCGGTGCGCAGGCCCACGACCTTGCCGTCCTCGCCGAGGATCTCCGAGGGCGACTCGAAGAAGTGCAGGAACAGTTTGTGCGGACGGTCGCCGGCGTCGCGGATCGCCCAGTTCTCCAGGGTCTTGGCGACCATGTCGGCCTGCTTGTTGCCGCGCCGGGTGGCGATCGAGCCCTCGTCGTAGTCGATGTCCTCGGGGTCGACGATGACCTCGATGTTGGGGGAGTGGTCCAGTTCCCGCAGCTCCATCGGGGAGAACTTCGCCTGGGCCGGGCCGCGGCGCCCGAAGACGTGGACCTCCAGCGCCTTGTTGGCCTTGAGGCCCTCGTGGACGTTCGGCGGGATCTCGGTCGGCAGCAGTTCGTCGGCCGTCTTGGCGAGGATGCGGGCCACGTCCAGGGCGACGTTGCCGACGCCGAGGACGGCGACCTTCTCCGCCTCCAGCGGCCAGGTGCGCGGCACGTCCGGGTGACCGTCGTACCAGGACACGAAGTCGGCGGCGCCGTAGGAGCCGTCGAGTTCGATGCCCGGGATCGACATCTCGCGGTCGGCCATCGCGCCGGTCGAGAAGATCACGGCGTCGTAGAAGGCGCGCAGGTCGTCCAGGTTCAGGTCGGCCGGGTAGTCGACGTTGCCGAAGAGACGGATCTGCGGCTTGTCGAGGACCTGGTGCAGGGCGGTGATGATGCCCTTGATCCGGGGGTGGTCGGGGGCGACGCCGTACCGGATCAGACCGAACGGGGCCGGCATGCGCTCGAAGAGGTCGATGGAGACACCGGGCTCGGTGGCCACATCCGACTTGAGCAGCGCGTCGGCGGCGTAGATCCCGGCGGGGCCGGCTCCGACGATGGCTACCCGCAGGGGGCGGGGCATGATCAGGTTCCCTTCGAGCGGCGACAGATCGACTCGGGGGAAGCCTAAACTAAGGCAAACCTTACTCGGTACGCGGGTCCGGTCTATGAGCCCATAAGCGTCATTTATGAGCCGCGGAGGGTTGGCGTGGTTCGGCGCGGGCGTCGTGCGACCCCTTCGGCCGGCCCTCGGGGGCTCTGCGGAGCGCGCTCAGGGCAGCGACTGCTCCGCCCAGATCACCTTGCCCGTCGGCGTGTAGCGGGTGCCCCACCGGTCCGTCAGCTGGGCGACCAGGAACAGCCCGCGCCCGCCCTCGTCCGTCATGGCCGCGTACCGCAGATGCGGCGAGGTGTTGCTGCTGTCGGAGACCTCGCAGATCAGCGTGCGGTCCCGCAGCAGCCGCACCCGGACGGGCGGGCTGCCGTACCGGATCGCGTTGGTGACCAGCTCGCTGAGGATCAGCTCCGTCGTGAACGACAGGTCCTCCAGGTCCCAGCGCGCCAGCTGCCGGGCCACCGCCGCCCGTACCTCGCCGACGGCGGCCGGGTCCACCGGCACGTCCCACTCGGCGACCTGGTCCGTGCCGAGCGCCCGGGTGCGGGCCACGATCAGGGCGATGTCGTCGTTCGGGCGGGCCGGCAGCAGCGACTCCAGGACCACCCGGCAGGTCTCCTCGGGCGAGCCGTCACCGCGGCCGAGCGCGGTGCGCAGCCGTTCCAGACCGGTGTCGATGTCCTGCTTGCGGTCCTCCACCAGCCCGTCGGTGTACAGCACCAGCCGGCTGCCCTCCGCCAGCTCCACCTCGGCCGTCTCGAACGGCAGCCCGCCGAGCCCCAGCGGCAGCCCCGCGGGCACCTCCAGGAACTCCACCCGCCCGTCGGGGTGGACCAGCGCGGGCGGCGGATGGCCGGCCCGTGCCACGGCGCAGCGCCGGGACACCGGGTCGTAGATGGCGTACAGGCAGGTCGCCCCCGCCACCGGCGCGCTGGTGCCGTCGGCCGTCTCGTCCTGGTCGATGCGGCTGACCATCTCGTCGAGCAGTACGAGAAGTTCCTCCGGCGGCAGGTCCAGGGCGGAGAAGTTGTGGACGGCGGTGCGCAGCCGCCCCATGGTGGCCGCGGCGTGCAGCCCGTGCCCGACGACGTCCCCGACGACCAGCGCGACGCGGGCCCCCGACAGCGGCAGTACGTCGAACCAGTCGCCGCCGACGCCCGCCTGCGCGGGCAGATAGCGGTAGGCGATGTCCAGGGCGCCCTGCTCGGGCAGGGTGCGCGGCAGCAGGCTCCGCTGGAGGGTGACGGCCATGCCGTGTTCACGGGTGAAGCGGCGCGCGTTGTCGATGGAGACCGCGGCCCGCGCCACCAGCTCCTCGGCGAGGGCCACCTCCTCCGGGTCGAAGGGCTCGGGCCGCTCCGAACGCCAGAAGCTGACCACGCCCAGCACCAGGGCCCCGGCCCGCACGGGCACGGTGATCAGCGAGTGGATCCCGAACTCCACCACCTGCTCGGTCCGCTCCAGGTCCTGCGCCCGCCAGCCCGGCGACTCGGCGAGCCGGGCCTCCAGGACGGGCCGGCCCTGGGCCAGGCTGCGGGACTGCGGGGACGACTCCACGAACGTGATCTGCTCGCCCACCGCGTACAGCGGCGCGCCCTTGCGGATCGCGCTCAGCGCCGTGCGCCGCAGGGCGCCCCTCGCCTCCGGTTCCTCACCCGCCAGCACGGCGTCGAAGAGGTCGACGCAGACGAAGTCGGCGAACCGGGGCACGGCCAGCTCCGCCAGTTCCTCGGCGGTCCGCGTCACGTCCAGGCTCGTCCCGATGCCCACTCCGGCCGCGTACAGCATGTCCAGTCGCTCGCGCGCCGCCTCCGCCCGGCCGGACAGGGCGCGCAGCTCCGTCGAGTCACGCAGGGTGGCGACGCTGCCGGCCGGTCCGCCCGCGAGGTCTGTGGGCCGCTGGTTGATCGCCAGCAGCCGGTCCCCGACCAGGTGCACCTCGTCCGTCGCCATCCGCCCGGAGGCGAGCAGTTCGGCGGTGTCGGAGTCCAGGCCCAGGTCGAACACCTTGCGGAGCTCGGCGTCCGGCGGCAGGTCCAGCAGCCGGTGGGCCTCGTCGTTGGCGAGGAGCAGCTCGCCCTCGCCGCCGACGATGATCACCCCTTCGCGCACGGCGTGCAGGACCGCGTCGTGGTGCTCGTACATCCGGGTCATCTCGTGCGGGCCCAGGCCGTGGGTCTGGCGCAGCAGGCGGCGGCTGACCAGTGCCGTGCCCGCGGTGGCCAGGAGGAGGGCCGCCACGGTCGTGCTCAGCACCAGCGGCAGCTGACGGTTGGCGTTCCCGCCGACGTGCTCTGTGGTGATGCCGGCCGACACCAGTCCGACGACCCGGCCGTCGGGGTCCTTCACGGGCACCACGGCCTGTACGAGCCGTCCGATGGTGCCGTCGACCTCCTCGACCACCGTCCCGCCGGCCTGCGCCGGGGCCAGCGTGCCGACGAACTGCTTGCCGATACGGTCCTGTCTGGGGTGGGTGTAGCGGATGCCGTCGGTGTTCATGACGACGATGAAGTCCACGTCCGCCGCCTCGCGGGCGGCCTCCGCGCGCGGCTGGAGCACGGCCGTCGGATCGGGGCTGCTCAGCGCCGCCGGCATGCCCGGCGAGTTGGCGAAGGTCTCCGCGACGGCGAGGGAGCGGTTGCGGGCCTCCTGGGTGGTGTCGTGCCGTGCCTGGAGCACCAGGGCGACGACCGCCGCCACGCCGAGCAGCAGGACGACGACCACTTGAAGGACGAACACCTGCGCGGCGAGGCTGCGCCCGCCGAGCGTGGTCTCGGGCGTGCGCCGCACCAGCGGGCCCCGGGGACGACGGGCCGGCCGGGTACCCGATCGCCCCAGGAGTCGGACCATGTGCCATGTCTACACTGCCGGGCCCCGTCAGGCGAGGGGCGTTACGCGTTGCGACGGACCCCGGCGCCCCCGGACGGGCTGTGCGCCCGGACGGCCCCTCGGCGGTGGTCGCGGTGAGGCCGGGCCCCCGGCCCCTTGCGGCAGCTTCGTGACCTGCGTACGTCCGTCGGGGTGGCGCGGTGGCGACGGCGACGGGCGAACGCCCCCCGGAAGGCGGCGACGGCGCCGGCGCCGGCTACGAGGCGGCGGACCCTGCGGCCCGCAGCGCGCGGGCGTGCGCGGGAAAGACGGCCAGGCGCGGCGGCTGACCCGGCCCGTCCGGGGTGACCGGCCGCGCTGCTCGCCGTCCGCGGTCCGGCCAGGTCGGGCTCGGTCAGGCAGTCGCCTTCAGCGTGCTCTTGGCCAGTTCGAAGGCGGGCAGCATGGCCTCGTGCTCCTCGGTGTCCATGCCCCCGAGGTGGATGACGACCGGGCCGTCGGGCGTGCTCACGGCGAGGGCGCGCTCCTTCTTCGTCTCCTCCAGCAGCGCGCTCGTCGTCGTGTACTCCACCTCGGTACCGGAGAAGGAGCCGGAGGTGAAGGCGCGGTACTTCTCCCCGCTCGCCGTCTTCTCGGCGCCCACGAAGCCCTCCAGCACGGTGCGGGTCTCCGCGTCGCCCGGCTCACCCGTCCACACCCGCAGGAAGCCGAGCTTTCCGGCCGGCTTGGCGTCGATCTCGCACACCATGGTGACCGGGCCCTGCCGCAGCAGGTCGACGAGCGCTTCGCCGATCGCGTCGGCCGCCGCGTCGCCGGTGTCGATCTCCTGGTCGGCCGCGTCGACGCCCTCCGCCTCCCAGAACTCGGCGATGTCGAAGGTGACGGGAAGCTCACAGGCCGAACCGGCGGCCCCGATGCTCCCCCCGCGCGCCGCGGCCTCGGCGGTGGCCGACGCCTTGCCACCGGCCGAACCGGAGTCCTCCCCCGACTCGCCGCACCCCACCGCCATCCCCGTCAGCAACACCGCCGCCGCCAGCCCCCGCCAGCCGTTCCCCACCCCGAAGCGCACCGCTGTCTCTCCCTCTGGCCCTCTGCTCGAAACCGGTTTCTCGTTCGATACCGGCGGAGCACTGTAACCGAGGGGCGCGGGAATGACCTCGCCCTTTTCGCTGTTGCAGACCTCGGCTGGCATGCACCGCTCAATGAGTGCGATGCCGGTGAAAGGAGGCCCCATGGCACGCAGCACGGCACGCCCCGTCGTCACCCTGAGGTCCACCGCCGGTACCGGCGCGACCTACACGACCCGCAAGAACCGCCGCAACGACGCCGACCGCCTGGTCCTGCGCAAGTACGACTCCGTCGCCGGACGGCACGTCACGTTCCGCGAGGAGCGCTGAGGGGAGGAGCGCTGAGGGGAGGAGCGCTGACGGGAGGAGCGTCGGAGTCACGCTGCCGAGCGCAGCAGCGCCGACGCCACGGCGCCGAGCGCAGCAGCGTCGGCGTCACAGTGCCTGCCGGCCCGAAGAGGGCCGGTCCCCTGGAGTCGGCCGAAGGTGCAACACCGGCCGAAGGTGCAGTAGAGGAGGCAGTCATGAAGGTGCGCAATTCCCTGCGATCCCTGAAGTCCAAGCCCGGAGCCCAGATCGTGCGCCGGAAGGGAGTCACCTTCGTCATCAACAAGAAGGAGCCCCGCTTCAAGGCCCGCCAGGGCTGAGAACCCCGCAGCCGCCGCGCTCACCCGCCCTGCCCACCCGCCGGGCGGGGGGCGCGCGGCCGTCCTACGGTGGGGGAGCGGCCGGTTCCCCAGGGAATCCGGGCCGCTCCCGGCCGGCGCCGACTTCCCCCGTGTCCGATCCGGCCGGGGCCGCCGCACCCCTTGCCACGCGAGGGGTGCGTCCGGCGTTCTTCCTGATCACAGCACCGGAGTGATCCCCGCAGGCATTCCTGGCGTCTCTATGGACGTAAGACCCGGCGCGCGGGTCCGGCCGACCGGGCCGGCACCGCGCGCCGGGTGCAGGACACGGCCGTGCGTTCCCCGCGTGCGGCGAGCGGTGGGGAAGAGCGTGACGATCGTGCGACCAGCGGAGGAACGGCGCGGTGCGGCCGGCGAGGGCCGTGCCGTGCGCGACAGGGCGCCGGGCCCCCCGGCCCGCGTCGGCGCCTTCGCCCTGCGCACACTCCGCAACGAGGGCCGCACCATCTTCGTCGACCCGGTACGGCGACTGCTGCGGCGCGGCCCCGCCGGGCTGCTGCTCGCCGGTGTCGCCGTCGGGGGCGTCATCTTCTTCCACGCCCTCGCCCAGCGGCCAGCCGGGGCGGACGTCGTCCGGGCCGTCGGCGGAGTCCAGGGAGACCTGCCCCTCTGGCTGGCCCTGCTGCGTACCCCGGTCTCGCTGTACGTCCCCGCGCTCGACCTGCCGGTCTGGGCCGGCATCACGCAGCTGTTCCTCGCCTTCGCGCTGGCCGAGAACAGCCTCGGCCGGGCCCGCACGCTGGCCGTCGCCTACGCGACCACGCTGGCCGGCACCCTCAGCGCCCGAGTGATGATCTTGGCGGGCCCGGACCGGTGGGGGTTCGGCCTCCCGCCCGAGGCGGGGCAGGTGCTCGACACGGGCCCGTCCGCCGCCGTCGTCGGCCTGTTCACCTATATCTCCGTCGTCCGGCGCGCCCCCGTCGTCTTCCTGCTCACGGGCGGCTCGATGGTGTGGGAGTCGATCGCCAAGCCCAACCTGGCCGGCCGCGAACACCTGGTCGCGGTCGCGGCCGCGATCGTCCTGGGTCTGCTGCACGGCCGGCGCCCCGCCTGGCTCCCCGATCCACGCAGCCTCCTGCGCCGGCCCAAGCGGCCCAAGCGGCCCAAGTGGCCCAAGCGGTCGGGACCGGCCGGACCGGGCGGCGTGGCCGCCCCGGATGCCGGTGCTCAGGCCGCTTCGTCCGTCGGTGCCCCGGCCGTCGCTCTCCCCTCCGTTGGTGCCCCGTCCGCCGCCGAGATGCCGTCAGTCAGGGCCGACGCCGGGCTAAACGTGGATATCTGAGAAACTCCCATGAATCCGTGGGGCGGTTGAACACTCCTGACTCCGGCTGCGTATAGAGCCGCGGGGATCTCATGTCCTGGCCGCCGACGACGTTTTGGAGCACTTCGTGGGACACACAAGGCGCAGGCGCCCGACGGGCGGACGACGAGCGACGTTCGCCGCGGTCGCGCTGATGCTCGGCGGCGGAGGGTTGATGGCCGCGAATGTCTACGCCTCCGCCACCGAGGACGACCAAGGGCCCTGGACCTCCGGTTCCGTCACCATCGACTGTCCGGACGTGGGCAGTCGGCTGACCTCGGTTCCGGACGGCGCGGGCGAGGAGGTGGACCGCGAACTCGCCCAGCTCGACCAGCAGGTGGCCGCGGCCTACCAGCAACTCCAGGGTTCGGCCCAGGCCGTGCGCGAGGACGCCGGCTTCGCCGACAACGCGGTGATGAACCCGTTGAAGGAGAAGCGCGCCGCGACCCTCGAGCGCATCGGCATCGCCATCGACCGTGTGGCCGACCGCCCGGAGGGCCTCTCCGACCTCGCCGCCTGCACCCTGCGCACCGCTGACGACAACGCGGGCGAGGAAGCCGGGGGCAACGGCGGAGACGGCCAGAACCAGGGCGACGGCCAGAACCAGGGCGACGGTCAGAACCAGGGCGACGGTCAGAACCAGGGCGACGGTCAGCAGGGCGGAGACGGGCAGCAGGACGACGGCGGCGCAGGTGACGGCCAGCAGGGCGGCGGAGGCAACGGCGGGCAGGCGGGTAACGGTCCCGTGGCAGCCGACTTCGTCGACATCACCACCGTGCAGCCCGCCCAGCAGGCCGCCGACCCCGGCGCCGGCCCCTCCCAGGGCACCTTCGCCACCAGCTGCGGCGTCAACGCCAACGGCCTGTTCAACTCCGACAACGTGATCGCCGCGCCGGGTGTCACCAATGGCGCCCACCACTTCCACGACTACGTCGGCAACCAGGCCAACGACGCCTTCGCCTCGGACGACGACCTCGCCAACGGCGAGACCACCTGTGTCGACCAGGGCGACAGGTCCACCTACTACTGGCCCGTGCTACGACTGCAGAACGGCACCCAGGAGCAGGACGCCCAGTCGCCCGGCGGCGGCATCGAAGGCAACGCGGGCGAGATCGTCACGCCCAAGGAGGTCACGCTGACCTTCGTGGGCAACCCGCGCTCCGAGGTCACGGCCATGCCCCGGCTGCTGCGCATCATCACCGGGGACGCCAAGGCCTTCGTCAACGGCACGGCCAACGCCAACGCCTCCTGGAGCTGCACCGGATTCGAGGACCGGCAGCTGAAGGACAAGTACCCGCTCTGCCCGAACGGCAGTGACGTCGTGCGTGCGTTCAGCTTCCAGAGCTGCTGGGACGGCAACAACACCGACAGCGCCAACCACCGCACGCACGTGGCGTTCGCGGCGGCCGACGGCAGCTGCCCGGCCGGCTTCAAGGCCATTCCGCAGCTGGTGCAGCGCATCGTCTACGACGTCGACGCGCCGAGCCTCCAGGACGGCGGCCGTACGACGCCGCTGTTCGCGGTGGACTCCTTCCCCGAGCAGCTGCACAAGCCGGTCACCGACCACGGCGACTTCATCAACGTCTTCGACGAGAACCTGATGAACGAGATGGTCGACTGCATCAACGAGGGTCGCACCTGCGGCGCCGGTGGTGCCAACGGCGGCGGCGACAACGGCGGTGGCGACAACGGCGGCGGCGACAACGCTGGTGGTGACAACGGCGGTGGCGACAACGGCGGCGGCGCGGACCAGCCCGGCCAGGACCAGGACCAGGACCAGGACCAGGGCCAGGACCAGGACCAGGGCCAGGAGCAGCCCCCGGCCCAGAACCCCGAGGAGCCCCGGACCGAGCCCGCAGCGGGCGGCGCCGGCTCAGCCGACACCCCCCGTACCGCCGAGCCCCGCGCCTACACGAAGCCGAGCGCCAAGGCGACCGAGCCGGCGGCGGAGAACCCGGCCAAGGACACCCCGGCCAAGGACACCGGCGCCAAGGGCGAGATCGGCACCCCCGCGACGGCGGACCCGGACGAGGCTCCGAACCAGAACCAGAACCAGAACCAGAACCAGAACCAGAACGAGAACCCGGCCCCGGACCAGAGCCCGGTCGCGGCCGACGCGGGTGACACGCCGGCCGTCGTGCCCGCACCGCAGGCCCAGGGCGGCCTGGCCGAGACCGGCGCCAACCTGTGGCCGGCGGCCGCGGGCGCGCTGCTGCTGATCGGCGGGTTCGTGGTCCTGCGCCGTTCGGCGAGGAGTTCGTAACCCGGTTCCCACCTGAGGCAACCCCCGCGCACGGGCACGAACGGGTGCTCCCTGACGCGAGTGACCGCCCCGCCACCGGACCGCACGGTATATGTCGCTCGGAGTGACCGCACAGGTCGCTCCGGGCGGCACCGGCCCCGGACCGGCGGGGCGGCCGTGCGACCAGGGGAGCCCCATGCAGCACACGCACACGCACACCGACACGGGTACGGACCTGGAGTACTACGACCTCGGCGGTCACCGCCGTACGGTCACCACCTCCTCCGCCGAGGCGCAGCGCTGGTTCGACCGCGGCCTGGTCTGGTCGTACGCCTTCCACCACGAGGAGGCCGTCGCCTGCTTCGAGCGCGCCGTCCGTGCCGACCCGGACTGTGCGATGGCCCACTGGGGCATCGCCTACGCGCTCGGCCCCAACTACAACAAACCCTGGGAGTTCTTCGACGACCAGGACCTCGCGCAAACCGTGGAGCGCACGCACGCCGCCGTGGAACTCGCCCACGACAAGGCCGTAGCCGCCGCCACCCCCGTCGAACGCGCCCTGATCGGTGCCCTGCGCGCCCGCTACCCGCAGGAACGGCCCGCCGCGGACTGCTCGGTGTGGAACGAGCCCTACGCCGACGCCATGGCCGCCGTCCACGCCCTGGCCCCCGACGACCTCGACGTGGCCGCCCTGTACGCCGACGCGCTGATGAACCTGACGCCCTGGCAGCTGTGGGACCTGGGCACGGGCGAACCCGCTGAGGGCGCGCGTACCCGCGAGGCGCGGGCGGTGCTCGACGCGGCGCTCGCCACGGAGGCCGGGCGCCGTCATCCCGGCCTGCTGCACTTCCACATCCACCTGATGGAGATGTCCCCGATCCCCGAGGCGGCCCTGGCCGCCGCCGACCGGCTGCGCGACCTGGTGCCGGACGCCGGCCACCTCCAGCACATGCCCTCGCACCTGGAGGTGCTGTGCGGCGACTACCGGGCGGTGGTGTCGGACAACACGCGGGCGATCGCCGCCGACGAGAAGTACGTGGCCCGTTCCGGCGCGATGAACTTCTACACCCTCTACCGCGCCCACAACCACCACTTCAGGATCTACGGCGCGATGTTCCTCGGCCGGTCGCAGGTCGCCCTGGAGGCCGCCGACCGGCTGGAGGAGTGCCTGCCGGAGGAACTGCTGCGGGTGGAGAGCCCGCCCATGGCGGACTGGCTGGAGGCCTTCCTCGCGATGCGGGTCCATGTGCTGATCCGCTTCGGCCGCTGGGACGACATCCTGCAGCTGCCGGCGCCCGCCGACCCGCGGCTGTACAGCACGACGACCGCGATGCGGCACTACGCCCGCGGCGTCGCCCTCTCCGCGACCGGCCGGGTCCCCGAGGCGGAGGCCGAGCGCACGCTGCTGCGGGCGGCCGTCGCCCGGGTCCCGCAGACCCGCATGCTGTTCAACAACACCTGCGCCGACATCCTCGCCATCGCCGCCGCCATGCTCGACGGCGAACTGGAGTACCGAAAAGGGCGCCACGAGGCCGCGTTCGCCGCCCTGGAACGCTCCATCGAGCTCGACGACAACCTTCCCTACGACGAGCCCTGGGGCTGGATGCAGCCCACCCGGCACGCCTACGGCGCCCTGCTCCTGGAACAGGGCCGGATCGCCGAGGCGGAGGCGGTCTACCGCGCCGACCTGGGCCTCGACGACTCGCTGCCCCGCTCCTCCCAGCACCCCGGCAACGTCTGGTCCCTGCACGGACTCCACGAATGCCTCGTCCGGCTGGGCAAGGAAGGAGAGGCGCGGATCATCGCCCAGCAGCTGAGGTTCGCCGCCGCGCTGACGGACGTACCCGTCGAGGCGTCCTGCTTCTGCCGTCTCGACACCGCGGCCGGGGCCCGGAGCACGAGCGGCTGCTGCGGCATGGACAATTGACCGACCACCCGCCCGGGATGCCGAGCCGCCCCCCCGTCCCCACGATGGACGCAGGAGGCGGAACCAGGACGTCCGGGCGGACGGGAGGGCGATGGCGCGGGCCACGCGGAACAGGGGGACCTCGGACCATGGTGGGCGCAGGGTGAACGAGACACGCACGAAGACAACGACGGGCGGGAGCCGGCCCCACAGCGGGATCGGCCGCGCCCGCGGCTGGGCACGGCTCGCCCTGGCGCTGGTCGCCGGCTGCGTCGCCGTCGTCTTCTCCGGCTTCGACTCCGGCGGGTGGCTGATCCTGCTCGCCGGGTTCGCCGGGCTCGCGCTGGCCGGGGCGGGCGTCTGGTGGATGCTCGCGCACCGTGGCGGCGCCCGGCTGCTGGGCGGCCTGCTCGCCGTGGCCGCGCCCGTGGGCGTACTGGTTCTCTACGCCGCGTCCGGGCTGTGGATCGTGGCCGCGGGCGCGGTCGCCCTGTGGGCGGCGGCGCTCGCCTCGGCCCGCTCCGCACTGCGCAATCTGCGCCGCCCGCGCGGCATGCACACCCGCAAGGCCCCGGCCCCGAAGCGGCCGGTCCTGCTGATGAACGTGCGGTCGGGTGGCGGGAAGGTCGAGAAGTTCGACCTCGTCAAGCGCGCCGAGGCGCTCGGCGCCCGGGTGATCGTGCTCGGCCCGGACACCTACCCCGACCCCGTGAAGGTGGCCCGGCAGGCCGTGGCCGAGGGCGCCGACCTTCTCGGCGTCGCGGGCGGCGACGGAACCCAGGCGCTCGTGGCCTCCGTGGCCGCCGACCACGGACTGCCCTTCCTGGTGATCGCCGCGGGCACCCGCAACCACTTCGCGATGGACCTGGGCCTGGACCGCGCCGACCCGGTGCGCGGCCTGGAGGCCCTCACCGACGGCGTGGAACTCCGCGTCGACCTCGGCGACGTCGGCGGGCGGCCCTTCGTCAACACGGTGTCCTTCGGGGCGTACGCGGAGATAGTGCAGAGCCCGGAGTACCGCGACGCCAAGGCCGCCACCGCCCTGGAGCACCTGCCCGACCTGCTCGCGGGCGAGGGCGGCACCGTCCTTGACGTCCACACCGACAGCGTCCACCTGTACGCCCCGCAGGCCCTCCTCGTCAGCAACAACCCCTACGCCCGCGCCGACCCGCTCGGCGGCGGCCGGCGTCCCCGTCTGGACACCGGACAGCTCGGCGTCGTCGGCATCCGGGTGGAGGGCCCGGGGCAGGCCGCCGAACTGCTCCTGCTCGGCGAACGCGCCAGCGGAATCACCTCCGTGACGTCCCGCCGGGTCACCGTGGAGGCACCCGAGCGACACATTCCGGTGGCCGTCGACGGCGAGGCGCTCGACCTGCCCGTCCCGGTCGTGTGCACGCTGCGGCGCGGCGCGCTCCGGGTCCGGGTCCCGCGCCACCGTCCGGGCGCCCCCTACGCGCCCCCGACCGTCGACTGGCGGCGCATCGTCGCCCTCGCCATCGGCCGCACCGACCCCCGTACGACCCAGGAGACGCACGATGTCTGACCGCCGAACCGAGCCACGCGTCCGCATGCTGCACCTGGTCCGTGACCTCGCCACGCTCGATCAGGCGCTGTACGAGGCGGTCACCGTGACCAGGACCCCCACCCTGGACACCGCCCTGCGCCGGCTGTCCGCGGCGGCGGACCACTCCAAGCTGTCCTTCGCCGTCGCCGCCGCGCTCGCGCTGCGCGGCGGCCGGTCCCGGCGTGCGGCCGCCCTGGGCGTCGCGGCCGTCGGGGTGGCCTCGGCCGGCGCCAACCTGCTCGGCAAGCGCCTCGTGCGCCGGCCGCGCCCGCACCGTGCCGTCGACTCGCCGTTCCCGGGCCGGCACGTCCCGATGCCGGACTCCGCGTCGTTCCCGTCCGGGCACACCGCCTCGGCCGTCGCCTTCGCGGCGGCCGTCGGCCCGGCGTTCCCCGTCGCCGCCGTCCCGCTGGGCCTGCTCGCCTGCGCGGTGGGCTACTCACGCGTCCACACCGGCGTGCACTACCCGGGCGACGTCGTGGCGGGCGCGCTCCTCGGGACCGGATCGGCGGCCCTGGTGCTGGCGGCGGCGGCCCGGCTGGACGGCTGAGGAAGGGGGCGCCGGGCCAGAACCGGCGCCCGCTACTCCCGCCCGCAGTGAAGGAAGACGTGCGGCTCGGGTACGGCCTCGGGGTGGTCGGGGGTGAACAGCAGGTTCTCCTCGGAGAGCACCGTCAGCCCCGCGTCGGTCACCATCTCGACGAGCTCGTCGCGGGCGTAGCTGGTGACCCGCACCGGCTGCCCCATGAACACCGCGTCCACGCCCTCCACGTCCAGCGGCACGGTGGCGAGGACGAGGCTGCCCCCCGGCAGCAGGGCGCGCGCCAGCCGGGCGACCAGAGCGCTCTGCTGCGCCCGGTCCAGCTGGAGCAGGGAGAAGTACACGCAGATCGCGTGGAACGAGCCATCCTCCAGCGGCAGTTCGCGTACGTCCAGGCACCGGAACGTCGCCTCGGGGACCTGCCGGGTGGCGAGAGCGACCATGACGGGGGAGACGTCGACGCCCAGCACATCGTGTCCGGCCCCTGCCAGGGTCTCGGCCGTCGGGCGGCCCGTACCGCTGCCCACGTCCAGTACCCGGCTGCCCGGCGGGAGCCGCCCGAGCAGCCACCGCAGCGACCGGTGGTGGGCCTCCGAGTGCGCGAACGCCTTCTCGTATCCGGATCCCAGTGCGTCGAACACCGCCGCCGCGCGTCGCTTCTCGTCCTCGCCGGTCACCTCGGTCACGTCGGCCTCCCGTCGTGGTGGGCAGGTCCCGCGCCCGCGCGGCCCTGACGGCGCCTCAGTCTAGGGCCTCTCGTTCGGATCGAGCCCGGCATGAATCCAAAGGAGAGGCCCTCGGGCCGGGCGCGAGCGGGGCGGTTCCCGGAAGCGGCCGGAATCCGAGTTTCCACTACCGTCAGTAACATGGTCCACTCTCCTCTGAGTGGAGCTACTGGCCAGTAGCTCCATGCTCCGCGACCGTTCGTTCCCTTCGGAGGACCCCCGATGACCTCGCCCGAGGAAGCCCTGCAACAGGCCCGTGCCACGTATGAGGAGCACGCCCGCACGTGTCGGCAGTGCCACTTCGACGCCGTGCCGTGCCCGGTCTCGAAGCACCTTCTGCGTGCCTGCAACAACGCCCGCCGCGAGCAGATGCGGGCGAACTCGGGCGTGCGTTGAGCGATCTTCGTCACACCGGGTGACCGGGATGGGCGGCCTCAGGCGGGTCGTACCGCTCCGCGCAGTGCGCCCTCGCCGAGGGCGTGGACCGAGTCCTCGCGGATGGCGGCGCCGGGGCCCGGAGCGTGGATCATCATGCCGTTGCCCGTGCACAGACCGGTGTGGCTCAGGTCGTCGAAGAAGAAGACCAGGTCACCGGGGCGCAGCTCCTCCAGGTCGACCCGGGTGAAGTCCCGAGCCTGGTCGAGCGCCGTCCGCGGCAGCGTCACCCCCGCGGCCCGCCAGGCGGCCTGCGTGAGGCTGGAGCAGTCGTACGACTCCGGCCCCGTGGCACCCGACACGCACGGCCGCCCGATCTGGGCGCGGGCGAAGGCGAGCGCCTTGTCCGCCTTGCCGAGGTAGCCGGTTCCGCTCGCGTGGCCGGTGAGGCCGAGCGGGGACGGGGCGGGAGC